>SKXZ01000209.1 GCA_007128145.1 Candidatus Nitricultor lacus
CCCAGACCTTCTGCCATTCCTTTTACAAAAACAGTTTTTCCGGCCCCCAACTCCCCTCCGAGCAAAACCAGTCCTCCACCCTTCAGGAATCTTTGAACAAATTCCGCGGCAATGCGTTTCGTATGTTTTTCATTATCACTTCTCATCGTCATCCCATACCATGTCTTAACCCATCAGCAAGCAGGACTCGAGTCGCCTTTTCTTCCAGGACGCTTTCCTGAGTCAGTATTATACTCGTTTCAGATAAAGACCTTGTTTTTCACACGAACCAGGCTGCACAATATTTCATGAGGGATAGTACCAGACAGAGATGCCAACTCTTCGACAGTTATTTCATCATTCCCTGATTCTCCTATCAGAAGGACCTCATCGCTCTTTTCCACTCCCGGAATACCCGTTACATCAATCATCATCTGGTCCATGGAAATCGCTCCAACCACCCTGGCACGACGTCCTCTAATCAAAACATCCATGCGGTTGGAAAGAGAACGAAATATTCCCTGTGAATACCCTACCGGCAAAACCGCTATCCGACTCGGACAAGAAGTAACATAGGTTGCACCATAGCCAAGAGGAAAACATTCAGGAAGATTTTTTACAAATTTCACCCGGGCTTTCAAACTCATAACCGGTCTGAGTCCGCAACCACGGGTGAGCGTGGGGTCTCCCGTTGGTGAAACTCCGTATAAAGCTATTCCAATCCGAGCCATATCCAATCGCATTTCTGGAAAGAGCAAGAATCCTGCGCTATTACAACAGTGCCTGATTATACCACCCTTGTCGGTTGTACCGGGAAAAAGCCGAACAAAAGCGTTGTATTGCTTTTTCGTATGATCAGGGTAACATTCGGCACAGGAGAAGTGAGTCATAACACCTGAGAGAGAAAGTGACGGATAAAGCTTTTTTGCCCGGGCAAGAAATTCCTGTGTGTCATTGCTCAGGATCCCCATCCGCCCCATACCTGTATCGATTTTGAGATGAAAACACGTGCAGTTCTGGAGTTCCGTGGAATAACGGTTCAGTTGGGCGAGTTCTTCCATACTTGAAATCACCGGGGTCAAGCAGTAACGGAGAATACTTTCCGTCTCGTCGGAAAAAAACCCACCAAGGAGGTATATATCCCCCTTCACGCCTCTTTTTCTGAGCTGTTCTCCCTCAGAAACGGATGCTACTCCAAAGTTACGCAGTCCCGCTTCAGAAAGCGAAACAACGGTATCGATCCCATGGCCATATGCATCAGCCTTGACAACAGCCATTATCCGGGAGCCGCTCTCATCACCCATGCTTTGCAGCTGTGTCAGATTAGAGCGTAATCTATCGCGGTTTATCTCCATCCATAATGGATAGCGCATATTCACCACGTATAACCACCTTTTCAGCCTCTCCTACATATTCAGCTATATCACCGGCTACAGGATAGAGCTTTCCGCTTTTCCGTAACAACTCTCCACTCAAACCATGGAGAAATACCCCGACTTCTGCTGCTTCTATCGGTTGGGCTCCACGTGCCATTAGTGCAGCAATCACGCCTGAAAGCACATCGCCACTTCCTGCAGTGGCAAGAGCGCAATCACCAGTAGAGTTTACGGACACCGCTCCACCCGGTGAAGCTATGATTGTTCCCGGGCCTTTTAATACTAAGATACACCCGAAAAAGTCAGCAGCTTCAGATGCGGCAGCCACACGATCATTATTTACATCCTGATACGTTTTACCATGTAAGCGGGCCAATTCTCCCGGGTGCGGTGTTGCTACCCATCCCCCCAGCTTTCCTTTCCAGCTTTCCTTCTCAAAAGCGAGCGCATTCAGGGCATCGGCGTCCAAAACTCCTCTCCAAGGGGATTTTTCGATTAACTTGTATACAAAGAATCTGGTGCTTGCTTTCCCCCCTAACCCTGGACCCAGGACTACGGAAGAGCATTTTCTTTCTTTCAGGCTTTTTACAATATACTCAACCATGCCTGCCCTGTAACAAAATTCACTGCTGTTGTCTATTAACGGTATGGTAACAACCTCAGGTAAAGAAGGTTTCACCAATGAACACAAGCGGGCGGAGAGGGGCCATACCACCATACCGCTCCCTCCGCGCAGAGCTCCCCGACAGCTTAACATACCTGCGCCGAGCATTCCCTCAGAACCTGACACCACTCCTACTACACCCGCTGAAATCTTATGGTCTCCCGGAAGTCGCCGGGGGAGGCTCTTGCATACATATTGCGGTGTTAGTAAACTTTCTTTATTGTGCGTGTTGACATCGATCTCCGGCAGCGGAATACCGATATCGACAATACTTACGTCTCCGGCATATTCCTTGCCCGGCCACACCACCAAGCCACGCTTTAAAAGGCCCATAGTTACCGTATGGTGGGCTCTCACCGCGCAACCCATCGGTAACCCGGTTCTTGCGTTCAGACCGGACGGGATATCAACAGATATGACCACTTTCCGGATAAGCGTATTGATGCCTTCAACCATAGTGCGGAATCTTCCGCTTACAGGGCGGTCGGTCCCTATACCTAAAAGCGCATCCACAATGAGACTCCCTTCGACAAGGTGCAAAGGGCCCGTCTCTTTTACCAGGAATATGGGAATACCCATTGATCGAGCTACCTGATAGTTTGCACCAGCATCACCCTTTAAACGCTCGGGGTCGGCAACTAAAATTATTTGGATAGGAACTTCGGGCAATACAATTGTGAGATGACGGGCTATAACGAACCCGTCTCCACCGTTGTTTCCCGGACCGCAAACCACTTGAATTTTCTTCATGCCCGGGTTTTCCTGCCAGATCCGACGAACGACAAAAGAGGTATTTTTCCCCGCGTTTTCCATTAATACCAGGGTTTGCACTCCGGTACGCCTTGTCGCATTTTCTTCTACAATCCGCATAGCAGAACCATCTACCAGCGGAATTTTCAAACCTTTTTTGATCATTCCGCTCTCAGGTAAATAAGGGACCAATACTGAAACCCTCCCATCTTTCTACCCTGGGTTCTCGTTTATTCTTCTTCTTTCGCTTTTTGAGCGTTTTGTATTATCGTTTCGGCGATTTGAGAAGGGACTTCTTCATAATGTGAAAATTTCATCCAGAACAACGCCCTCCCCTGGGTAATCGACCGAAGATCAACCGAATAACGGAATGCCTCGGCCAGTGGAACTTGAGCCCGTATCAATTGGTAGCCATCCTGGGGATCCATGCCCATGATTTTTCCCCGCCTGCTGTTGAGGTCTCCAATCACATCACCCATAAATTCGTCACTTACCCGCACCTCTATATTCATGATTGGTTCGAGTAATACTGGCTTAGATTCGGTAACTCCTTTTTTCAAAGCCATGGAACCGGCTATTTTGAATGCCATGTCCGAGGAGTCAACTGGATGGAATGAACCATCGTAGAGAGTAACCCGGATATCGGTCACCGGAAAACCAGCGAGGATGCCTTCCTGCATGGAATCCTGTATCCCCTTTTCAACCGAGGGTATAAAATTACGAGGAATAACCCCGCCAACGATTTTATCAACAAATTCGAAACCATCGCCTCTTGGCAAAGGCTCTATTTCAATCCAACAATGGCCGTACTGGCCACGGCCACCTGATTGGCGTTTGTATTTTCCTTCAACTTTTGCGGTACCTTTAATCGTTTCTTTGTAGGGGATCCTGGGAATGGTTAACGCCACGTCTACGCCGAACTTCCTCTTCATTTTTTCCACCAGCACATCCAGATGTATGTCTCCCAGACCATAAACCACGTCTTCTTTGGTATTCGAATCCCGTTCAACTTTCAATGTAAAGTCCTCTTCAAGCATACGGCCAAGTGCCTGGCTAATTTTTTCTTCATCGCCCCGGCTCTGAGGTTTCACAGCAGCCATATAATTCGGCTCAGGCTTTTCAATAGGAGGAAAAAGTATGGGAAGCTCTTTGTCTGCCAGAGAATCACTTATATAGATTTCGCTGATTTTTGCTATGGCCCCGATATCGCCAGCTACAATCTCGCTAACACTTTCCTGGTTTTTTCCTCGCAGAACAATAAGCTGACCGATTTTTTCCTCTACCTCCCTGGTTGCATTGAACAAGCGGGAGTCAGAAGTAATCTTGCCTGAATAGACTCTGAAAAGAGCTACTTTTCCTACATAAGGGTCGCTGATAATTTTGAAAACTTGAGCCGAAAAAGGCTGGTTTACATCACATATCCTTTCTATTTCCTTATCCTTATCGCGGGAGTCTTTCCCCCGAACAGGAGACATTGCAACTGGCGGAGGTGTAATTTCCACCAAAAAATCAATCAATAAATCCACCCCGAGATTTTGAAGTCCTGATCCAGTCAGAACAGGAAAGATCCTGCGCTGAAGAACCGCTTCTTTCAAGCCAGCTCGGAGGCGTTCTTCCGGAATTGCCTGACCCTCCAAATACATATTTAAGAGCTCATCATCCGCTTCGGCAATATTTTCTACCATGACCTCACGCAGCTCGAGAACCAGTTCTTCCATTTCCGATGGTATTGAATCCTCACGGATGGGCTTTCCTTCTCCCTGGAAATACAAAGCTTTTTGGGATAATAAATCAACCACTCCATTAAATGAAGCTTCTTTCCCTATAGGTATGTGAAGTGGTGTAACCTTAGGCGATAGTTTCCCTTGTAGGTCAGATAAAACAGTATGAAAATCTGCTCCCTCACGGTCCATTTTATTCAAAAAAAATATTGTCGGAAGTTCTCTTTCCTCCAGGGCTTTGTATGCGTTCTCTGTTCCTACTTCCACACCTGAAACGGCACAAACGCTGATTACACCGGTATCCACCGCACGCAAGGCTCCCATCACGTTTCCAATAAAATCCATATAACCCGGCGTATCTACCAGGTTTACTTTTTTTCCTTTCCATTCAAAGGGAAGCAAAGACATGTTGATAGAAATACCTCTTTTTACCTCTTCCGGCTCCCAGTCAGAAATGGTATTCCCTTCTTCTACTTTACCGCGGCGCTTTGTTGTTTCTGCATGAAACAGAATAGACTCGGCCAGGGTGGTTTTACCGCTGCCGGCATGCGCGAAAAGACCAATGTTTCGAATATCTTCGCTTGCATATGTTTTCAAGGTCAACTTCCTCCTTTCAGTATTTGGGAAGATCTTCTCGAGTCTTTGATTCGGCTGCTATCACAGACCTTATGGAATGTTCCGTTCTTTCAAAATTTTCGGATCCCAGGTGGTAATTGCCCGGTTCGTGATATCCACATACCTCATTATCTTTTAAAGAAGCGGTCGAATGCAAAAATGCTGAATCTTCCCTCAAGTATATTTCGCTGGAAAGATAAAAAACTATAC
>SKXZ01000231.1 GCA_007128145.1 Candidatus Nitricultor lacus
GTTTCCAGCTTCCTGAGATCCAGCCAGGCATCCAATATGCCCGCCCAACTCAAAACCACAGTTAAAAATGGTTGAAAAAAAGCCAAAAGCAAGAGACCGATGGTCACCCCTTTGGTCTTTATATATTTATTAAGGAAAAAATACGCCAGGGAGAATCCCTGGACTAAAAACAACATCTGGGTCACCATTTGAAGGTTCAACCCCACTCGGCCAACTCCTTCTTCGCCACCAAACATTACCAGGAGCCAACTTAATGCAAACATCCAGAATACCGAACGGGGAAAGCGCCACCGTTCAAAAGGAAGGTGATCGGGAAACGTGATACCGATTTTACGCCCTGCCCAACTTCCCAAAAAAAAGTTGAGAGAAGTGTCAATCAGGGAAGCAACTATCAGGATGGCCGGCAATGCCATCTGTATCAAGTTCATCAAGGTTTCAAAATTCTCCAGCCCAACGCCTCCGAAAATTTCTGAGGTACGGGTGAAGGCTTCCTCCATAATTTCGAGATTTGCCGTTATGGGGTGCACCCCGGTTACAAGAACCGCAAGACCGATCAAGGCCAGTTTGGACAGGATGGATACAACAGTTGTATAGCCCAGCACTTCGAAGAAGCTGGACTTACGTTTGATCATACATCCCATGGCAGCACCCAGAGTTGTGAACCCCAAAAGGCAAACCAGGGCCTGCATTATGCCGGCAAAAGCAAAAACCAGCATACTTGCCACTCCAGCTGCCATCAGGCCTGTACGTAAATTCCATCGTATGACCAGAAACATCACAGGCAGCGGAGAAAGAAAGCTCAACATAAACCCCAGTATGGGAATATAAATGGATGCCAGGTACAATAAAACTGTGAGAGCAGCCAGAAATGCTCCCTCAACGTTGGACCTGACAGATTTCATGGTCTCATCCTTATTATGTTTATTCTTATTCCAAGCTGAAAGGTAAAAGCCCAAGCTCCCGGGCACGTTTTATGGCAATAGCCAGTTCCCTCTGGTGTTTTGCACAGTTCTTCGTTACCCGTTTGGGTACTATTTTCCCCCGTTCGCTGAGGTAGCGCTGCAACCTGTTCACATCTTTATAATCTATGGGAGATTTTTCGACACAGAATGCACATACCTTCTTACGAGAACGCCGGAAAAAACGCTTTCCTCCTTCTCTCTCGCTTCTCGGCGACATACACAGTTACTCCTTTCGTTTTTTCTCAGCCCTTTTTCGGGGCTTTTTTCGAATATCAATTTTTTTCACTGTTTCAGCAACAATTTCACATATCTCGCAAATATGATCTGACGAATCCCTGAATGAACGGACAGCCAGCTTTCCTTCTACCCAAACACGATCACCCGGCCGCAAAGCACTCTCACAGGAAACAGCCAATTCTTCCCAAGCAATCACAGGAAATATCTGTGCTTCAGTTGAATGACTGGGTCCCTCATCATCCGGTTCTATTCCCAACATAAATTCAGCTACCGCTTTTCCTGAAGGAATAAAGCGAAGCTCTGGATGAGAAGCAATGAAACCGGCCAAAAATACTCTATTCAGGTTCAGGGGCGGCATCTTCTGCGGAAGCGGCAGTCTCCTCCTCTACGGTCGCTTCCTGTGGAGTTTCCTTCGTAGTTGAAGCGGGTTTCTGTGTCGGGGTGACCGCTTTCGCCTCTTCCTTGACCAATATATGACGCAGGACAGGATCGGTCAAGCGAATCACACGCACAATTTCATTAATACCCTGAGGGAGTATTGAGAAGTTGAGAAAAAGGAATATCCCCTCGTGCTGTTTCTCAATGAGATACGCCAATCTTCTTTTGCCCCAATAATCGACCTTGGTGATTTCTCCTCCCTGGCCGTTGATCAAGGCTTTCATCTTTTCAAGTATTTCTCCCACTTCGTCCTCGGTCAAGTTCGGCCGCAGGACAATTCCCAATTCATACGGACGCATTGTACATTCCTCCCTTCGGTCTACCGGTCTCACCTCATGGATGAGACAGGGAGCCTGGTAAATTTAGAACGTTGAAGTTTGAAGGTCGAAGTCAAAGACACTGAATCCCCGCTTACAACGTGCGGGTATGCTTTTCCCTTACTCCTTCTTCCTTCACTTCCTACTTCACTTCCTACTTCTTACTTCTGACTTCCTACTTCTTACTTCCTAGGTTCCCTCTTCCCAAGAAGCAAGGTATTTTTCCTGGCGGGGAGTGAGTGTATCTATCGACGCTTTCATGGTGGCGAGTTTCACTTTGGCCACTTCCCGGTCCAGCTCCTCTGGAACAGGATACACGTCTTTTGCCAATGTGTCACCTTTCTCATGGAGATAGCGTGCAGCGAGAGCTTGATTTGCAAAGCTCATATCCATCACCATTGGGGGGTGACCTTCTGCACAGGCGAGGTTCACGAGCCTTCCCTCACCAAGCAAAAACACCCGCTTGCCGTCACGGAGAGTGTACTCAGCCACCATGGGACGGACCTCCCGCAGGTTGGCACTCATTTTTTCCAGTTCTTCAATATCTATTTCCACGTTGAAATGACCAGCATTAGCCAGGATCACACCATCGTTCATGGCCAGAAAATGCTCACGCCGTATAACTGAAATATTTCCCGTCGCGGTTATAAATACCTCACCCCAGGAGGCGGCTTCTTCCATGGTCTTCACTTCATTGCCGTCCATCAAGGCTTCCAAGCCCTTAACGGGGTCTATTTCTGTGACGCATACCCTCGCACCAAGTCCACGCGCACGCAAAGCTATTCCCCTTCCACACCAACCATAACCGGCTACCACAACTTTTTTTCCGGCAAGCAATGTATGCGTGGCACGCAGTATCCCTTCCCAGGTGCTCTGCCCAGTTCCGTACCGGTTATCGAATAGGTGCTTGGTTTTCGCGTCATTAACGGCAACAATCGGATAATTGAGCTTTCCACTGCCGGCCATGCTCTTGAGACGTATAACCCCGGTTGTGGTTTCTTCGGTACCCCCTATTACGTGCGGAATCATGTCCTGACCTTTCTGATGGAGATAAGAAACAAGGTCTGCGCCGTCATCCATGGTCAGATGAGGTGTAAAAGACAATGCTTGAGCGATGTGCCGGTAATAGGTATCACGGTCTTCCCCTCTCACCGCGAATACAGGAATCCCATAGTCTTCAACGAGTGATGCGGCCACTTCGTCTTGCGTGCTCAATGGATTCGAAGCGCACAACCTTACCTCACATCCCCCGTCGCGCAGGGTAATCATGAGAACCGCGGTTTCGGCGGTGACGTGGAGACAGGCGGACAGGCGCACTCCTTCCAGGGGGCGCTCCCTAAACCAATTGTTACGTATTCCTTCCAAAACCGGCATTTCCCGCTGTGCCCACTCGATACTTTTCTTTCCCTCAGGTGCCAGAGAGAGACGAGCTACATGATACTCCATGATTCCTCCAATAAATTTTTATGGTATAAGGATTGAAGTCTACAATAGTACACTCAACCGAGGCCGGCCAGTTTGCGTATTTTTTCCACCTGGTCGGTCTTTTCCCAGGAAAAATCGATATCGTTGCGGCCGAAATGGCCGTATGCAGCAGTCTTTTTATATATTGGTCTGCGTAGGTCCAGTTTCTTGATGATCGCTCCCGGACGCAAGTCGAATATCTCCTTGATAACAGCCAATATCTTTGAGGAAGGAATTGTACTCGTTCCGAAAGTATCAACCGCCATAGAGACCGGGTGTGCTACTCCGATGGCATAGGCGAGTTGAAACTCGCATTTTTCGGCCAATCCCGCGGCAACGATGTTTTTTGCCACATAACGGGCGGCATACGATGCCGAACGGTCCACCTTGGTCGGGTCCTTCCCGGAAAACGCACCACCGCCGTGCTTTCCTATCCCTCCATAGGTATCCACGATAATTTTCCGGCCGGTCAAGCCTGTATCACCTTGGGGTCCGCCTATGACAAAACGACCGGTGGGGTTCACAAGTATTCTGATGTCATCATTGAGATATTCGGGCGGAATGACTGGTTGTATGACTTCCCGCTCGATTCCCCTGGACAACTCATCCAGGCCTACATCGGGATGGTGTTGAGATGAAACAATAATTGTATTGATGCGGACAGGTTTTCCATCTTCGTAATCAACGGTAACCTGGGTTTTTCCGTCAGGTCGGAGAAAAGGAAGGACCTCCTTCTTTCTCATCTCAGCCAGGCGCAAAGACAAACGATGTGCCATGGCGATGGGAAAGGGCATTAATTCTGGTGTCTCGTTACAGGCATATCCATACATCATTCCCTGGTCGCCGGCTCCAAGCAGAAAATCCCGGTCCTCTGCAATTTCCTCACCTTCCTTGGCTTCCAGACACCGGTTCACACCAAGCGCGATATCCGGAGACTGTTCGTCTATAGCAGTAAGCACGGCACAGGTCTCAAAGTCAAATCCATATTTTGCCCGTGTGTATCCTATATCCCGAATGGTGTTCCGTGTGATACGAGGAATATCAACGTAAGAGACGGTACTCACTTGACCGGCCACCAATACGAGGCCTGTGGCCACCAAGGTCTCTACCGCCACTCTTCCCTGGGGATCTTCGGCAAATATCGCATCCAGTATGGCATCGGATATCTGGTCGGCGATTTTGTCCGGATGTCCTTCGGTAACTGATTCAGAGGTGATTTGGTAGCGCTTCACCGCCATTCCCTCAACTCCCTTCTCTCCCATATCTTTGTCTTGTATACGCTGGGATCTTCTCTCTTGGATGCCGTTTTCCCTACAGGCCTTGCAGAAGCAAAGAGCAGCACAAGGATGGAAGGGAAACAAAAATATAGCCTCCCGCTAAGGAGGCTAAAATCCAGAGAACCAACATATCACAGCGTTAACAAGGCTGTCAACCAACCTGGTCCAAACGATCAATATTTTCCTGTTCTGAATATACCAAAGATGCGGTACGCCACATCTTTTCCAATTGGTAAAATTCTCTTTCTTCCTGTCTGAAAATGTGTACTATCACGTCCCCAAAATCGATGAGGATCCATTCACCACTCTCTTCTCCCTCCAGGTGGGACGGCAAAATCCCTTTTTCCTTAAGACGCATACGCACAGCTTCAGCGATGGTACGAGTTTGAATTGTCGAGGGAGCACCACATATGAACCAGTAATCCGCCATCGGGAAAACTTTGCGCAGGTCAAGAATAACCACTTTTAGAGATATTTTGAAAATCAAAGAACGTCCCAATGCCTGTAAGGATGAAAGAGGAAGGCTAAGGGTTGCTGCAGCAGTTGGAGTTACCCGGGATACGGTTGAAAGAGTTCAGGCCCTTGTGA
>SKXZ01000234.1 GCA_007128145.1 Candidatus Nitricultor lacus
CAACAATTATTGAGTTACTTTCTTTGTCGCATTCTAATACTTTCATTCTAATTTTTGGCATCTTAAATCTCCGTTATCCAACATTTCCTATGCGTGATCCGTTTGCTGCCCAAGTAACAAATGGATTTCCTGTTATATAAATTGTATCCCGATTTTTGAAATAATCCAATGAATCCTCAGAAGAAATATACACACACTTTGCCCAACGGGAAACCATCCTATTAGCTAAACCGGGGTAAACGTTTTGTTCATGGACAAACACAGGTATGCGAAACAGACGCGCCCAGAATGCAACAATAAGAGATACATAGCTTCCCATGCAGACAATACCCGATGGTCTATAAAAAAGAAGAAGTATGCAGGCCTGGAAAAACCCACAGAAGTTATCACCTGCCATACGGAAGAAAGCTTTTCCCCACCGGCGGTCCCATCCTCGTGCTCGAATATATTTTAAAGTAAAACCTGCTTCCGGCACCAAGCGTCTTTCCATGCCTCTCCGGGTGCCGATAAACCACACATCAAAATCAGATCGGCAGGTGAGCTCATGTGCTACACTCAAAGCAGGATAGATATGACCGCCTGTCCCACCTGCGCACATAAAAATTCTGCGCACGTATCACCCCTTCTCCCTACCTGCGATATTAAACAATATCCCTATCATAATTAGACTGACAAGAAGTGAAGAATTCCCGTAACTTACCAGGGGAAGAGTTATGCCGGTTATAGGAATGATCTTTAATACCGCTCCCAGGTTAATCACCGCCTGAAGAAAAATACTTGCCGTGATACCCATAGCCAGCAAACCTAAAAATTCGTTCTGACATTTCCTCGCAATAAGCCAACCACGCCACAGTATTATTCCGAAAAGAGTGAGTACTGTAAGTGTTCCAACAAAACCTAATTCCTCACCGATAATAGCATAAATAAAATCAGTATGCCGGTCTGGAAGATAAAAGAATTTTTGACGGCTTTCCCCCAGCCCCCTCCCGAACATTCCTCCCGATCCGAAAGCAATTAGTGATTGGATAATATGAAAACCTCTCCCCAGGGGATCGCTTTCTGGATCCAGAAAAGCCTCGATGCGCGCTCTCCAGTATACATTCCCTCCGAAAAATATCAAAAATAATCCTAACGGGATGAAAATGATAACCGGCAGGAGAAGATGGAGTATGCGGCGGCCGCCCAGGAAAAGCATGACAAAAGTTATAACAAGGAGAAATAACGATGTTCCGAGATCCGGTTCTAAAAGCACCAGGAGACACATACCCCCCACCACCACAAGAAAAGGAACCACCCCGTAAAGGAAGTCCTGAGCTCGGTGAGGATACACCACAAGAGCGTCAGCCATGTAAAGGATTATTGCCAGTTTCGCTAATTCAGAAGGCTGGAAAGTAAAAAAACCCAGCACCAGCCAGCGAAAAGAACCCCCTGCTTCCCTACCCAGTCCGGGTACAAAAACAAGAACAAGTAAAATAAAGGAAAATACCAGGATCTTTTTACTGAAACGACGTAAAAGATCGAGTTCCATAAAACTTGCCAGAATAAAAATCAAAAAAGCAAAAATCAATCCTGCCACATGCCTCTTCAGGAAGAAAAAAGGATCACTGTAAGCGTAAAGTCCCGTAGTCATGCTTGAGCTGAAAACCATGACTACTCCTATGGAAAGTAATCCGATAACAGACCAGAAAAGAAAAGGATCTGTGTCCCACCACCAACGACGTTCTCTTTCATCTCTGAAAAGCGATCTCAGCTGACGGAAACCAAAACCTTCAGAATCCATTAACCAGCCTCCTGAAATGTTCACCTCTCTGCTCGTAATCCCGGTACCCATCCCAGCTGGTACAGGCCGGAGACAAGAGAACTTTGTCTCCCCTCGTGGCAGAATAGACTGCCTTTTTCACTGCTTCAGCCAAATCTACTACTACTTCCCGAGGCAAAGATTGAGGAAGATGTTTCACAATTTCCAGGCGATCTTCGCCAAAAATAATCGCTTTTTTTACCTTGCCTCCCACTAATATTTCTTCCAATTGATGGAAATTCCGGCATTTACCCCTCCCCCCCAACAGCAAAATGATGGGACCACTTAATGATTCAACTGCCGCTTTTGTGGCAACAGGAGTTGTTGATTTTGAATCATTGTAAAAATATACTCCATTTTTCTCAGTAACAAGTTCGATACGATGGGGAAGACCACGAAAAGAAGATATTGCACGTTCCAACGCCTCTGGTGTAACGCCCGCTGTAAGGGCAGCAAGGGCGGCAAAGGCAAGATTTTCGAGGTTATGCCGACCCGGCAATGCCCATTTCTCTTTTGAAATTGCAATTTTCTTTCCATCGAGCATGGCAATCAATTGATTGCCTCCAAAATATATTCCTTCAAAAAGTCGGCCATTGGTGGTAAAAAGGAGTGTACGGGATCGGAGAGAGCGAATGCGCGGAGGTTGCCATGCAGTTTGAATACCGTTGAGTAGAGAAAAATCCTCGTTCTTTTGGTTATCAAATATTCGGTATTTCGCTTCTGCATAACTACGCATCGTCCCATGACGATCCAGGTGATTTGGAAAAACGTTCAATATGCCGGCGATATGAAATCGTGCTGTATGCGTCCTCTCCAGCTGGAAACTGCTGAGTTCAACTACTCCCCAATCATAGCCGGCAGTATCGTTAAAGACATCACACAACGGAATTCCCAGGTTCCCGCCAATGAAAACCCTAAAACCTCCTTCTTGGAGGATATTCCCCAACAAGGATACCGTCGTACTTTTTCCTTGTGATCCGGTAATCCCGATAAGTGGAAAAGAAATATAGCGGCATGCTACCTCGATATCACTTACAAGGGGAACACCAGATTGTTGAAATGTTTGCACCAGTGGGTTGGAAGGGCCAATTCCCGGACTTATCACCGCTTCTTCAAAGTGTTCACCTTGCTCTGGAAGGGAAAAGGAAAACCGGCTACTATCCACCAATGCTCTTGGAACTTTTTCAACCGGCAGTGCGTCATCATAAGCAACAACTTTTTCTCCCTTTTGCAAAAGAAACCTGCATACACTGAGGCCGGTCCTTCCTAATCCAAGAACAAAAACCACTTTTTTCACCTTCCCAAACTAAAAAAAGCGAGAAATACCCCCAACCCGTGTATCATCCAAAAGCGTACTGTTATTTGGGCTTCTTTCCAGCCAGCCAGTTCAAAATGGTGGTGAATCGGGCTCATGAGGAAAATTCTTTTTTTTCTGAGCTTACAAGACAACACTTGTATGATAACAGAGAGGGTATCAATCACAAAAATCAGCCCGCAAAATACCAAAAGGAACGAATTCCCGGACGCCAGCGCCAGAAAACCGAACAAGGCACCTATACTCAATGATCCAGCATCGCCCATAAACACCTTTGCAGGCCAGGTGTTATACCAGAGAAATGCAAAAATAGCACCGGCTCCACAAAAACTCAGTAATGACAGTGATATTTGATTGCTTTGGCCGAAATACCATCCCCAAAACAGAAACGAAAACGTTCCACAGCCGCCTGCCAGCCCGTCCAATCCGTCGGTTATATTAAAAGCATTAGATGAGGCAACAATAACAAACACTCCGAAAAAAAAGAATGATACAGGGCTGAATTCCAATACTTTCTCCGAAAAGGGCAGACCAAATGTCAAGGGGAAAACATTGATACCCCATACCATTACGAACCCACTTAAAAGGAGTTGGAAACCAAACTTGGTCCTTGCTTTCAAGCCCCACGGCAGGTTAAAAAAGTTTTTCAAAACATCATCTAGTAAACCCAAAATAAAAAAGGAGATCACTAAGATGAGACCGCCTGTTTCTATCATTGATCCTCTTTTCAGCAGAACATAACTGAGAATAAGAGATACCATGATAACGACGCCTGCCATACTCGGTGTATTTTCCTTATGAAGATGAAGATTGGGACCCTCTTTTTTGATTTTCTGACCTACCTGGTGTTTTTTTTGCCAGGAGATAAAGGAAGGAAAAAGGAAGATACCTATTATGAAGGCCAGGAAAAAACCGCTTAAAGCGCTCGCCTCAAACATTGCCATATAACCCCGCTTGCAAGGAGGAAGGTATAGTTTCTTCCATACGCATTCCCCTGGATCCCTTAAACAATATCACCCACTTCTTCTTGGTTTCACTTAAATGTTCATCCAGTATCTCCTTTACTTCCTGGGGAGAGGAAACCACAAATATTCCTCCACCCCCCTTTTCTCTGGACAAAACCCGGTCTGCGGCCCTATGATATAGACTTCCGAGAAGTATCGTCTTGTCTATTTTCAATGCCATAAGAGCACTGATTACCTTCTGGTGCGCATGTTCGCTGGTTCCGCCCAGCTCCAGCATATCACCCAGTACAGCCCAAGCCTCATATCCCCTCCGGCGGAATTGAGACAACACTTCTAAGCTTTTACGCATTGAAACCGGATTGGCATTATATGTATCATCAATAACAATCCCTCCTTTTACAGGGTATACATGCTCCCTCCCAGGTGCTGGTAAAAACGTTGAAAACCTTTCCTGAATCTGTTGTTCTTTCATTCCATGTTCTAAAGCAAAGTGAAGGGCGGGTAAAAGCAATTCCGAAGCTTGAGGAGAAATAAATGGAAGTTCGAGTTCAATAGTGGTATCAAAAACAATACACTGGAGAAAGGAGCGGATACGCTCTGGACAAAAAGAATATTTTGCTACACGTAGAGATGTGTTTCCACCGAAATGATGGATTTCAATACCAGGCCGGTCAAACAATAAGCGTATATCATTCCATCGACAATTATCGTTGTGAATATAGACACGTTCCACCCCATTTCCAACAAGTTGAACCTTCTCCTTCACCACTTTTTCCACACTCTGCAATCCCTCCAGATGTCCTTCACCTATGGGTGAGAGAACAACAGTATGGGGGCGGATGGCTGAATGGAGCTCTTTCATTTCTCCCGGAGCATTGATTCCAGCTTCTACAAGAAATATCCGGCTTTCTTCCTGAAATCTGCAAAAAGAGAGGGCTACGCCCAATGGAGTATTGTAGCTGCGAGGAGTAGCTTCAACCGGGTAACTTCCAGAAAGAAGGTGTAGAAAAAAATTCTTCATTGTTGTTTTCCCCACAGTTCCGGTAAAAGCAATGCGGTGCCCACCTAATCTGTTCAGCGCCCATCTCCCCAGGGAAAGAAGCGATAATAATGTATTTTCCACCCTGATCTGTAAAAAATCTGGTAAAGCAATGTTTTCCCTTTCCACCAGAGCACCTGTAGCTCCACGTAAACGAGCTTCTTCAAGGTAAAGATGTCCGTTAGTTTTTTCCCCTCTAAGAGCCGCAAAAAGACAGTTTACACGGCATTCCCTGCTATCGGAAAACACCCCGTCAAATACAGCGGTCTTTCCAGGAGTGACCACCCTGCCACTCGTTATATGAAGTAAATCGGCAAGTTGAAACCTCACTCCTTATCCCCTTTCAAGTACCTCCGGGCAACCTCCGCATCATTATGAGGAACCACTGTATCAGCGTATATTTGCAGCCTCTCTGGTCCTTTTCCGGCGAGAAAAACGACATCCCCAGATTCAGCTAAAGAAAGAGCGGTATGTATGGCCTCCGTGCGGTCAAGAAGAACCATATGTTGTACCGTCTTTTCACGAGAAATACGTTCTATTCCTTCAAGAGCGCCTTTTACTGTCTCAGACGGCTTCTCATGACGCGGATTATCAGTAGTGAGTATGCATACATCACTATAGCGAGCAGCCACCTCTCCCATGAGCGGTCTCTTGCGCACATCACGCTCTCCCCCACACCCAAAAACTGTGATCACTTTACCATGGGATATTTCCCGAATCAATGTAAGGGTGCTTTCAAGCCCATGCCAATTATGAGCAAAATCAACCAACACCTCAAAGGACTGCCCACACAACACCCTTTCCCACCGACCAGGAACTCTATGAGCTTTTGACATCCCGTAACCAACCGCTTTGATATCAATACCTAAAGCCAATGCGACCGCAGCAGCTCCCAGTGCATTGCACACATTATGTGAACCAGGCAGGGTAATCTTGGCAGGAATATCCCCCCAAGGACTTCTGAGAAAAAAGGTTGAACCTTCAACAGAATTATGGATATTGTCCGCCTTAACTTCAGCGTTTCTTGACAGACCAAAGGTGATATAAGAAAGGCCAGCCTTTTGCGCCATGCTGATCGTGTGGGGATCGTCCTGGCTCACTGCAATAACTCGAGGGCTGACATTGTGCTTGTTGGCTCCGATCATCTCAAGAAGCAATTGTTTGCTGTTCAAATAGTGCTCAAAGTTCCCATGAAATTCCAAGTGTTCGGGAACAATATTTGTAACTACAGCGGAATTAAAATGTATTCCTTCTACCCTTCCCAAAGCCAAACCATGAGAAGAAACTTCCATAACTGCATGTTTGATGTCTTTTTCTTCCATGGTTTGTAAGTGTTCATGGATATTTAATGATTCTTCGGTCGTATTGACGGCTTCGAATTCTTCATTACCGATCACGTTCTTGACCGTTGTGAGAAGTCCGCTTGGGAGTCCAGCTTCCTCTAGAATACTATGCAAGAAAAAACATGTGGTGGTCTTCCCGTTTGTACCCGTCACACCTATAATTCGTATTTTTCTGGAGGGATTTTGAAAAAAAAAACCAGCTGCCCGCGCAAGAGCTCTTCGGCTGTTATCCACCAAGAACCACGATACTTGCGTTTCCCGGGGAGGTAGATAAGCACTGTCCTGCAGAACTATACATGAAGCACCGCGTTCCACCGCTTGTACTATGAAACGGTGACCATCTGTATTTGTTCCTGGAATCGCAAAAAAAACATATCCTGGCCGCACTTTGCGGGAATCAGAAGCTAAGCCTGAAACCTTTTTTCCAGCCTCTTTCACAGAACTGGAGCGGAATCCGAAAATTTCCGTCAGCGTTTTCAGGATCAAAATACCTGTACCTCCACATTCTCCGGCCGCATTCCTTTGAGCCCAATTATTTCCTGGGCAATTTCGCGAAAAACAGGCGCAGCTATATCTCCGCCATAGTACTCTCCCTGGGCTTCATCCAGTATCACTACAATACCATAATCCGGCTCAGGGTATGGGAAAAATCCTACAAACGACGAGATAAAAGCATTGTGCATATATCTTCCGTCCGCTCCAATCTTCTGACCAGTACCGGTTTTTCCTACAATTCTGTATCCTGGAATGGAAGCCTTTTTGCCTGTCCCTTCCTCAACTGCCTGGAACATCATTTCCAAGGCCAACCTGGCAGATTCAGGAGAAACCACACGCTCCACCGGAGATGGTAGATATTCCTCAACCAGTTTACCGTCATGAGTAACAATCCTGGATACAATACGTGGTCTCATTACCACACCACGATTCGCTATCCCTGATAAAGCACTCAGAAGCTGAAGGGGGGTAACGAGAATTTCCTGCCCAATGGGAATAGCACCAATGGATAATGCCGACCAGTTCTGCGGACGCCGCAATAACCCCATTTCCTCTCCATCTATGCCGCTTCCAGTATTTTGACCTATACCAAAATCCCTGATATACTTATACAGCCTCTCCTCGCCCAGACGTTGCGCCAATTTTATTGTTCCAACATTACATGAATCAGCAATAATATTTCTCAGTGTTATATCGCCATGAGCCTTGATATCACGTACCCGATGATTATACACCATTACATGGCCAGGACAAAAAAACGATTCTTGCAGGTATGTGAGCCCTTCCTCCAAAACCGCCGCTACAACAAGGGGCTTTATCGTGGAACCCGGCTCAAACACCATGCTGATACCCAGATTTTTCCAGTTATCAGTGGGATAAGCCCAAAAATTATCGCTCTCAAAAGTCGGCCGGGAAGCCATGGCTAAGATATCCCCACTACGTGGGTTATTAACAATAACCACACCTCGTTTTGCACGTGTTCTATCCATTGCGGCATCCAGCGCCCTTTCAACAAAAAACTGGATAGATGTGTCAATAGTAAGATGCATATCAAAACCGGGTTCGGGGTCCAGAAATCCGGTACTCCCCGGTATTTCCCTTCCCATCGCATCCCGTTCATAAGTCATATAGCCCATTTTACCTGTTAATTGCTCGTCAAAAGTGAATTCTATACCTTCAAGTCCACTGTGGTCGGTACCGACAAAACCAATGAGGTTGCTCAAACGAGGTGATTGAGGATAAAAACGAAAGTTTTCCCGCCTCCATTCAATGCCGTTTAAATTCGCTGCTGTGAGTTGTTCCGCCACGTATAGAGGTACTTTACGCTGTATCCATACAAACGTAAAGCCACTTTCCAATAAAGCGAGTAATTCGTTTTCTGGGCGGTCGAGAAGAGTGGCAAGAGTTGAAGCAGTATGTTGAGCATCTTCGACCACGGGAGGAAGGGCATAAATTGATATTGCTTCTGTATCGCGGGCCAAAACCTCACCAGAGCGGTCAAAGATTCGACCCCGGTTTGGTTGCAAATCTTCCACCTTGAATCTAATGTAGTTCGCTCTTTCCCTAAAAGAAGCTCCCTGTACGACCTGAATTGAAAATAATCTCAGTCCAATATAGGCAAGAAGAAGAAAGAAAACAAGTACTAAAAAATTCGCTCGATCTATGAACTTTTTTTGACTCATCGCCCCCTCTCCCCGTCTGATAGAGCCTGAGCGAGTTGCATATCCCTTTCGCCGGCTGAGACGGTACTTCCTCCAGAGGCTAAATAAATAGTCTCTCCGGGAGGAACCATTCCTAAACTTTTTGTTGCAATTTCTTCAATACGTTCAAGCGAAGAGGCATGAGCCACTTCCATTTCCAACCTGTCACGCTCTGCAACCAGTTGCTCTACAACTGTGCGCTTGACGTCCACAGTAAAACCTTGTTCGATAAGTTTAGCCTGCGCTGCTAAATAAGCAAGCGCCATAAAGATGAGGAAAAAAAGAAACAGGAATTGTTTTAACCGTGACATCATACCCCACCTTCTTTCTGAGTTTTCTTGCGAGCCGCTCGCAAACGACCACTTCGGCTTCGAGGATTCTCTGCTCGTTCGTGATGAGATGGAAAAAGGGGTTTTTTAGTTAAAGGTTCGATGTCTCGGTCGAAACGGAAAAAATTTTTTACCTGCCTATCCTCCAACGAATGGTAGCTGATTACCACCATAACCCCTTCCTCCTCCAAGATATTCTTCCCTTCCATCAATCCCGAGGCCAATTCATCCAACTCCTTATTTACCCGTATACGTAAGGCCTGAAAGGTACGTGTGGCTGGATGTATTTTCCCCCTTCTTCTTGGTATTGCCCGGCATATAATATTGGAAAGTTCTGGAGTGGTTTTCACCGGAGATCTTTCCCTGGCCCGGCAGATCGCCCGGGCGATTCGTCTGGAAAAGTGCTCTCCGCCCAGCGAAAATATCAAATCCGCCAATTCCTCTTCGGAAAAACGATTAACAATTTCAAAAGCCGTAAGAGTATCTCTGGGGTCCATACGCATATCCAAAGGACCTTCTCTCTGAAAGCTAAATCCTCTCTTTCCAGAATCAATTTGCTCAGATGAAACACCCAAGTCGAAAAGTATCCCATGTATTTTCTTTATTCCCACACCATCAAGAATCTCAGAAATACGAGAAAATACTCCATGAAACAAGTGAAAACGCCCGCTGTATCTTTCAAGTCTTTTCCTTGCTCTCTGTAAGGCATATGGGTCACGGTCTATCCCAAGCACATAAGCCTGACCCTCAGTCTTTTCCAAAATGGCTAATGAATGGCCTCCATCTCCTACCGTTGCGTCCAGATAAACACCGTTTTTCCGGGTTAAAAGGTAAGAACAGACTTCATCGACCATTACCGGGTAGTGATATGTCTCTTCTTCAAATGCCTGTATCAATAATACCCTCTGTTATCTCTTCAAATTTCTCCTGGAGATCATCAGAGTACTGATTCCAGGAATCTTCGGACCAAATTTCTATTCGGGTCCCCACCCCAACGACCATTGCATTTTTTTCAATGCGGGCATATTCTCTGAGGGAACGGGGAAGCATGATCCTGCCCTGGGAATCGAGATTGGTTGAGGAGGCGTTGGCCAGGAATACGCGAGAAAAATTTCTTCCTTCTTTACGGGTCAGAGGCAGGGAGGCGATCCCCTGATACAGTTTTTCCCACTCATCCTGATTGAACACAAATATGCAATTCTCCAATCCCCGGGTCAGATACAGGGTGGCAGAGAGTTCTTTTCTGAATTCGTTGGGGATTATAATTCTTCCCTTACTATCAACAGAATGCTGATACTGTCCCAAAAACATGGGCTGCCTCCCCCGTTCCCCCACAATTACCCACATTCTACCACTTATCTCCACAAATAGGAATACTGAATGCCACTTTTTTCAAAAATATTTTTTAAGGTCTCTCAAGATTCATAAATCATGGTGGAAAAAAGGGGGGGGTAGGTATTAAGCAGAGACTTTCCGGCCGTTTTTTCCTTCAATAGCCATAATGAACTCTTGCCAAGAAGCCGTCTTTATATAAAATGTTGAATACGCAGAGCCTATTTCCGACAAGGAATGAGCATCGGAAAATCGCACCACGCGGTATCTCCCGAGATCCATAGTTTCCCTGGCTTTTTTTACCGATAAACCACGGGATACCTCAACCGCGCTTACAGGCAGCTGGGGAGGGACAAAACCCAGCACCTGAACAATGCTGTAGGCTTTACGGTCTACATGGGAAGGAATGACAATTCCTTTCTCCTTACGTACCCTTTCACAAACATCTTCAACCGAGAGATTCAAGGAATGTGTAAGCAGATGGTTTTTTCTCTCCTTAATTTTGCCATCATCATCGATGACCCATTCCTGACCACAAAGATTTTCATTGAGGGTAAGCAATGGAAGGTATGCAGTCAAATAAGAGGTAAAGCTTCTCAATCTTTCCAAGGAGGGAAAATAGCATAAGAGGTGTACTTCTTCCCTGGACTCTATTTCTATGCCAGGGATAACCCAAACACCAAATCGACACCCAAGCTCCATTGTAACAGCTACATTTTCATCACTATTGTGATCGGTTACAGCAATAATATTTAAACCCTTTTCCAGTGCTTCAAGCACAATACAGTGGGGAAGCATTTCCCGCTCAGCACAGGGGGACAAAACAGAATGAATATGGAGATCCGCCCGAAAAGGTTCCTCACCCATGCTTCCGGGTACCAGGAACTCCCAATTTTGATAGTGCCGATACAGCTTGGTAACTCGTTAGCGGGGTACTGAGAAGAGTTATATTTTCTTTCAAGGCCCGCTCTATAGTTTGTTTGCTTATATCCTGATCATTCGTAACCACAATGCAGGCCATCCCTACAAGAACAGCCACCGCTATTGTATTGGGGTGTGATTGTATTGTTATCCACACGCTGCCTTCGGTAGCGTGTGCTATACAATCGCTTAAAAGATCTCCACAATAGCCTCCGGTCACTTCAACCTCTGCCAGAGATCCCTCAACTACCACTTTCGCCCGTAGCGGTTCCACTATCTTGATTGCTTTCAATGGTTTGTTTTCCCCTTTCTTCATTCATGGTTTGGGGAACTTTGCTCGCAAGGTCAAAGATTTCCCGTGACAATTCAAGCATTTTTTCTCGTAATAAAAAGGGGCAATCAATCTCCTGTGCTTTTTCACGCACAACATCTTCTGCTAACGCCCTGCATGTGGGAGAACCACAGGCTCCACAATCTAAACCAGGCAGGTTCTCCAAGATATGTTCGATAACCTGGTATTTCTCGAGGGCTTTTCGGTAATCCGTATCAAGCTTTAAAACGTCTCTTGCCTGGAAGGGACGGCGGCGGCGAAACACCCCTTCCCGGACCAGCTCCTTACCTTCACGATCATCCAACAAGTGATATTCAGGATACCGTTTCACGAGCTGTTGAACATTGACTTTTGATAAGAATGGATTCTGCACCGCTAAAACCCCACCGATACATCCTCCCACACATGCCTGAGCTTCACAGTACAAAATACCGGAAAGCTCACCCATTTCTATCTTTTCAAACACAGACATCACATCATGAATACCATCAACAGCAACATACTCACCTTCATTGAGCGATTCCTGTTCACCCCCTGAACGAGCCCAGCCTATTCCTTTCCAGCTTGAAAATTGAAGACTCTTTTGTTCTTCCAATTCATCCAGCATATTCATGATACGTGAATAAACTTGTGAAATTGAAATTGCCCCATCTATCCTTCCAACATCGTCGCTGCTCTGTCTTACTTCCGTTACCTTGGCAGGACAGGGAGTAACAAAAAAGACCCCGATATCTTCTGAACGGTACCCTTTCTCCATAGCACGCATTCTCGCGATACGAGCGGCAATTCCTAGGGGAGTATCAAGGGGGAGCAATGTTCCAGTCAGCGAAGGAAATTTTTCCTCTATCAGCCGTACTACTGCTGGACACGCAGAGGAAATCACCGGCTTGGGGATATTTTTCAATGAGAGATATTTTTTAATTTCTTCGGCAAGGATTTCCGCACCTCTCGCTACTTCAAAGACTTCATGGAATCCAAGCTTAAGAAGCCCGTCAAGAAGCTTTCCTACAGATATATTAGGCTGAAATTGGGGGTAAAAAGCAGGAGCAGGAAGGGCAATAGAATACTTGAATCGTTGTAAGGTATCATCCATGGAGTCAGTTTGGGCATATTTCGCATGGTTCGGGCATGTCCGAATACATTCACCACAGTCTATACAGAGCTCTTCATCAATTTTCGCTTTCCCACCCTTAACCCGTATGGCCTCCACCGGGCACCGGCGGATGCAATGTGTACACCCTTTACATTTTTCTTCATCAAGAAGAACAGAATGAAAAAAATCACTTCTCAACTTCAGCACCATCTCTTTGTGATTTAACCAAAAAATCCATAGTTACCCGGGTCCCTTCCCCCACGTGTGAATCGATTTTCAAAGTGTCTGAGCATTTTCTCATGTTTGAAAGCCCGTAGCCGGCACCAAAACCAAGTTCCCGTACATGAGGGGGAGCAGTTGAATAGCCTTCCTGAAAGGCTAATTCAAGATCCGGGATACCGGGGCCTTCGTCATCTATAACAATATGCACCTTATCGGGATATATCACAGTAGTAAAAATCCCCTTGAAAGCATGAATAACCACATTCATTTCAGCTTCATAGGCGGCGATAACAATCCGGCGGATAAAAGGAGGCGGGAAACCTGCTTGAAGCAAAATTTTCTTTACCTCTCCGGAGATATCTCCCGCACTTTGGAAATCGGCCCCGACAATCTCCCTGGATACTTCAAATAGAGGGTCCCGATTTTCCATCACTTCACTTCGCTACACCCTTTGATCCCACCACGATATAATCTACCACAGGCTTCATACATTGGAAGTCGAGTAGCAAGTATGGGGATCTTTTTTACTCCGGCCAAGTCGAGTGTTGCAGAATCCGGACGCTTTCCTCTCACAAAAACAATACCTATCAGGTCACTCATCTCCGCTGTGCGAATCACTTGAGGGTTCGTAAGCCCTGTCAGCAGCAAAGCCCTCTCTTTGGTAAAAGCCAAAACATCGCTTAAGAGATCACTTCCACAGGCCGAGGAAGGTTTGACTTTCAGATCATCGTTCCCTCCAACCAACAATTCTGCTTCTAACAGATCCTGAATTTCTTTCAGTGTCATAACAAGCCCCTCCTCAACCTATCTATCGCCCCGCAAAAGCTTCAATACCCTGTTGCTGCAGTCTTTGGACAACTGCTCTCGCATCGTCCATGTTCGGAAAACCAGTGATTTGTACTTTATAAATATTACCATCCTGAACGATAACAGCACTCAGCCCATATTCCCCCAGGGTGTTCATCATTCGTTCCGCGTTCACTCGCTGACTGAAAGCACCGCACTGTACAAAATACTCTCCCACACCCGGTTGTATCGCTTCTTCAGGTTGGGAAACCACAGGAGGTGGCGGAGGGGCTTCAACCACTCTTTCCTCAACTTGTGGTTCAGCCGCTACCTCGGGAACAGGAGGCGCAACTTGAATATCTGCAGGAGGGGCAACTTCCTCAGTCGGAGGACGAAGTGCTGTTTCTTCTTCATATACTATGGCTTCTCTACTTTCATGTTCAGAAACGAGTTCTACCGCACGCTGTTCTTCAGTTATCGTTCCTATACTGAAACTACTCCCTAAAAGATAATCGGTGTAAGCATCCAAATCACCCCTGGATACAAAAAAAGCAATCATTACCACCAGAAAACATCCCAACAGAAATACAACTATTTCAACCGGATCTTTTTTTCTCAGTAATCGAATCATAATCCCTTGATGTCCTCGATCAGTTTTTCGAGCCTTTCTTTTTCACGTTCTAACTCCTTGTTACGAGTTTCCTCCCTCTTGACAACCTCTTCTGGAGCACACTCTAAAAATTTCCGGTTCTTAAGCCGACTTCGTACTTTGGAAAGATCGTTTTCGCGTCCCGCAAGCTTTTTTTCGAGTCTTTCCACTTCCTTATCCACTTTAATGAAACCCTCCACCTCCATAAACAAATCAGCTCCCGATACCCGACCGGTTGCCATGCCGGAGGTCTTCTTTCTTCCATTATCAAGTATCTCACAATTTGCTAATTGTTCAATATAGGCACGAAATGTCTCCAGGTTTTCTCCAAGGTTCTGATCAGAAAAACGAACATTCACTCTGCAGGTATTGGCTGGAGGCACAGACAGCTCTGCTCGCAAATACCGGATTTCACGAATCATATCCTGCACTCGCTCCATTAACGAGTCAGCTTTAACATTGGCAAAATCCATGGTTTCAGACGGCCATTGACTTATCATCAAACTCCCCTTTTTTTCGTCTGGAAAGTGATTGTATATTTCCTCGGTGATATGAGGAATAACAGGGTGTAAGAGATGGAGTACCCGGTTGAGAATATAAACAAGCAAACTCTGCGTCCGGTTTCTCCTTGCGTCATCACTTTCTTGATAAAGATCGGGCTTGGAAAGTTCGATGTACCAATCACAGAAATCTCTCCACACGAAGTCATAGAGCTTTCTTACATAATCTCCAAAGGCGTACCCCGCAAGCGATGCATTCGCCGATTGAATCGTGTCGTTTAATCGAGAGAGGATCCAACGATCTTTCAGTTCATAATCATGTTCTAATTTTTCAAGTGGAACAGGCAAGAAACCATCCAAATTCATCAGTACAAATCTTGAGGCATTCCACAGTTTATTCATAAAATTTCTCGCTGATTCTATATGATTCATGGAAAGGCTAATGTCTCTACCCTGTACTGTCAGCCAAGCCAAGGCAAAACGGAGGGAATCGGCGCCATACTGATCAACAATTTCAATCGGATCAAGAGCGTTTCCAGCCGATTTACTCATTTTTTTCCCGGTTTCATCGCGAACTAAGGGGGTGATATATACTTCCCTAAATGGCACCTCTCCCATGAATTTCAGTCCCATCATAATCATTCTAGCTACCCAGAAAAAAATTATGTCAAAACCGGTAACCAAAACAGATGTAGGGTAGAAAACCTGCAATTCCTGTGTGTTCTCCGGCCACCCAAGAGTCGAAAAAGGCCACAAAGCGGAACTGAACCAGGTATCCAGGACATCCTCATCCTGTCTGACTTTCCCTCCACAGTGAATACATTCACTCGGAGAACCTCTATGGACAAACATCGCCTCACATTCATCACAATAAAACACAGGTATTCGGTGACCCCACCAAATCTGCCTGGAAATACACCAATCCCGTATATTATTCATCCATTCATAATACACCTTTGCCCATCGATCGGGAATAAAGGAGATATCTCCATTTTCCACGGCACATATCGCAGGTTCAGCAAGCTTTTTCATGCTGACAAACCATTGTTTTGATACGTATGGTTCAATAGCAGTATTGCATCTGTAACAATGACCAACAGAATGGGTATACTCCTGTGTCTTTTCCAACATGCCGTTCTCATTCAAGGCTGTAAGTACTTTTTCCCGGCATTCTTCCCGACTGAGACCCCTGTATTTCCCTGCTTTTTCGTTCATAAATCCCCTTGAATCAATAACCTGCGGACAGGGCAGGTTATGTTTGCGACCCAATTCAAAATCAAACAGATCATGTGCAGGTGTAATTTTCAGCACACCGGTCCCAAATTCCATGTCAATAGAACTATCAGTAATTACAGGAATCTCCTTTTCCAAAAGGGGGAGAATAACCCGCCTATCACCAACCCATTTGTACCGTTCATCATGGGGATGTACAGCCAACGCTACATCACCCAATATGGTTTCGGGTCTTGTGGTGGCTACAACCAAAAAACGTTTGTTATCACCGACAATTGGATACCGGATAAAATACAGAAACGACGACGCTTCTCGATGTTCCACTTCAATATCTGCTAACGCTGTTTCACAACGCGGACACCAATTGACGATATAAGTATCCCTATAAATCAAGCCTTCTTCAAAGAGTTGGATAAAAACTTCTTTAACTGCACTGGAGAGACCCTCATCCATTGTAAAACGTTCCCTGCTCCAATCACAGGAAGCTCCCATACGTTTTAACTGTTTGACAATACGATTTCTGTAGGTATCTTTCCATTCCCATACTCTTTGCAGGAAACGATCCCTGCCGAGAACATGGCGATCTTTCCCTTCAGAAGCCAATTGTCGCTCTACAACATTTTGGGTGGCAATCCCAGCATGATCAGTCCCAGGAAGCCAGAGAGCAACATATCCCTGCATTCTTTTATACCGTGTGAGAATGTCCTGCAAAGTGAGGTTAAGCGCGTGGCCCATATGTAAAAAACCGGTCACGTTGGGGGGAGGAATGACTATAGAAAAGGAAGGTTTATTGGACTCCACTAAGGGAGTGAATATTCCTTCACCTTCCCAATACCGGTACCATTTCTCTTCAGTTTGCGAAGCATCATAACGCTGGGAAAGCTGCTCATTCATCTTTATTCCACCATCATGCCGGCCGTTCTTCCAGGTCATTGCTTCCCTCGTCCAAAAGATTGAGACACTCTCCCTCTTCAATCAATTCCTCGTTGATAAGGACTTTTTTCACTTTTTTGTGAGAAGGGATTTCGAACATGAGTTCGGTCATAATTCTTTCTGTTATAGTTCTCAGCCCTCGAGCACCGGTTCCTTTACCCATTGCCTGGCGTGCAATCTTCCGTAGCGCACCCTCAGTAAATTCGAGTTCTACTCCTTCAAGTTCAAAAAGCTTCTGATATTGTTTCACCAAGCTATTTTTTGTCTCGGTTAGGATTCGTACTAAATCGTCTTCGCTTAATTCGTCAAGTGCACATATAACAGGAATACGTCCCACAAATTCTGGAATCATTCCGTATTTAAGCAAATCCTCCGG
>SKXZ01000137.1 GCA_007128145.1 Candidatus Nitricultor lacus
GTTTTATAGCCAGTGAGATTAAATTCCTGATTCCGCAGAAATATATATTTTCCATACTCAACAAGTTGTTCACATTGATGGGATGAGAGACCACATATTTCGCTGTATTTTTCAAATTCAGTCATTCCCTGGGGAACTTTTTCCACAACATATCCACAACCTTTCTGAAAAACACTTTTTCTAATATGCTCACCATTATTTTATGTTCTCTATGCACGGTTCTGTTTGTGCCTTCTGTACAAGGAAAAAAACGAACACTTTTATCTGTATCTCCTGTACTCAATATATTATAATAATTCTTCTTTCTAAAAAGAATATTATCCACAAGTTATCCTCTTTTCTTTTTTGAAGGTATGTTCCACGTGGAACATATAATAAATGGATGTTCAGCAAAGTAGTGTAGAATGATTGAGAAAAAGTGATTGCATGCCTTACGTCTTTTTTTCATTTAATGTTAAAATATATTTCGGCTGAAAGGCCGTGAATCGTTAAAAGGCAGGAGAAGGTGAAGCGGGGAATTGGGGAATGCCCTTTGGGCGGTGAAAGCCCTTCGGTAAGTGAGTTGTGAATCGTAAGTCGTGAGCCGAAGTGGGAAAATACAAAATCCCGTCATTCCCACATGGAGTAAGTGGGAATCCAGCGCCTTTATGCAAAAAGGTGATCCGAGGTTATTCAAGGTTTTACAGGCCAAGTTAAAAAGCAAATGCACAGATTGCCACGCACCACATACCGGTGGTGCTCGCAAGATAAAACAAATAATGAGCCGTGAACTGTAAGACGTGGGATCTTTTCCTCCTCACCCCTCACTCCTTACTCCTCACGGTATTTACAGGGGATCAATCATGTCTATTCAAGATGGAGATAGAGTGAGTGTCGTACTCGAAAGTGGCAATGAATACCTCCTCACGGTAAGGAATGGAGACAATTTTTCCACTCATCGAGGAAATATTCGCCACTCAGACATATACGGTAAAGATTTTGGAGAAACTTTATATACGAGCCAAGGCATGCGTGCTTATATTCTTCCACCTGGGATTGTGGAAAATATATTTTTTATGGAGCGCAAAACTCAAATAGTATATCCAAAGGATATGGGCTTTATTCTTCTTATGCTCGATGTAAAAGAAGGAGATTCAATAATTGATGTTGGGCTTGGTAGTGGTTCCATGTGTGGGGCATTGGCGCGATTTGTGGGAGAAAAAGGTAAGATCTACGGGTATGAACGAAGGGAAAAATTTGTGGAGGTGGCTTCAAGTAATCTTGAAACCTGGGGCTTAAGAGACCGCGTGGATATTCGATGTAAGGATATAATTGATGGATTTGATATATACAATGTTGATGCATTGTTTTTGGATGTTCCAAGCCCATGGGAATATATTAAGGTATCCTGGGACGCACTGAAAGGTGGAGGAAGGCTTGGTATCGTATCGCCAACTGCTGGAAAAGTCATGCAAACCCTGCAAGAGCTCAACACCCACTCCTTTATCCAAGTACAGGTTTGGGAAAACCTGTTTCGAGAATTCAAGCCCATTCCTACAAGTTTCCGCCCTTTTGATAGGATGATCGCACATACAACATATATGATATTTGCAAGAAAAGTATGTAAGTGAGAGAAAACATATATCACGGGTCAAGTGAATTTGAAAATAGGTAAAAAGATAACATCTGATTATACACTACTAATACTATTAATATACTTATATAACAGCAAGTTTTAAAGATACATCCTTATTCTATATGTGTTTGAGATCTTCTTTAGAAAAAAAAAGAAGTTTTGCCCAGTGTGGAAGTATTTATGTTACAATAGCACTCGAATATGAGTACAATTATTGCCTTCGCCAACCAAAAGGGTGGAGTGGGAAAAACCACCACTGCCGTCAACTTGGGAGCGTGCCTTGCTCAAAAAGGAAAAAAGGTACTGCTGGTTGATTCAGATCCACAGGGGAATGCTACCAGCGGCCTGGGGATCGAACGGCAGGAATTGAATAATTGTCTGTATGATCTACTTATCGATGGGGGAGATCCAGACACGTTTATATGCCATTCAGGCATAGCTAACCTGGATCTTATCCCTTCAACCATCAAGCTTGCCGGTGCAGAGGTGGAACTTGTCTCACTCATCGGTCGCGAGTATCGTCTCAAGGAGGGCTTGAAACGTATAGTTTCCAGGTATGCGTTTATTCTCATCGATTGTCCTCCTTCGTTGGGTCTTTTGACTTTAAACGCTCTTTCCTTCGCGGTGAAGGTTTTAATTCCTATCCAGTGTGAGTACTACGCACTGGAAGGACTCGGCCAGTTACTCAACACTTTTCATGCTGTACGGAACTTTCTGAATTCGCACCTTGAAGTTTTCGGAGTCGTACTTACCATGTATGATTCACGTACGAATCTTTCTCAGCAAGTTGCAGAAGAAGTACGTAAAGTGTTCGGGGGAAAAGTTTTCGATACCATTGTGCCACGGAATGTCCGGTTAAGCGAAGCACCGAGCTTTGGAAAACCAGTGGTTCTTTACGATCAAAGTTCTGCGGGAGCTCAGGCTTACCAAAGCCTGTCACAAGAAGTATTGGAGCGCGATGAACAGGAAAAGCTTAGGTAAGGGTCTTGAAGCTTTGATACCCGGTGCTGGCCGTTTTGGTGTTCGAACGGTGCAGGAGATCAACGTGGAAGCTATCCGTCCGAATCCCTCCCAGCCACGCCGAAAAATGGACCATGATACTTTGGATGAATTGACTGAATCAGTTCGCCTCCACGGCGTTCTACAGCCGGTTCTGGTGCAAAAATCAGAAACCGGCTATGAGCTCGTTGCAGGGGAGCGGCGCTGGAGAGCAGCCATAAACGCGGGGCTCAAAACCATACCAGTCATTGTTGAAGAATTCTCACCCGAACAAAAACTTGAAATAGCCCTGATAGAAAATTTACAGCGGGAGGATCTCAATCCGGTAGATCTTGCTCGAGGTGTGAAAAAGCTGGTTGACGATTTTGGGTTAACCCAGGAAGAAGTCGCATACCGTATTGGGAAAAAGCGTCCCACTATCAGCAATTTGTTGCGCTTGCTTGAATTACCGCTTGAAATCCAAAAAAGTGTGGAAAGCGGAGAGCTTTCACCCGGTCACGCCAGGGCTCTCCTGGGAATAGCGGAAAGGGAAAACCAGCTTCATCTGGCAAGAAAAATCTGCAAGGAGAAGCTTTCCGTCCGGGAAGTCGAGCGTTTGATACGAAATCTGCGGGATGCTACCAGGAAAAACGGTGAACAAAAAACACCCACTGCGAACACACATCAACCTTCTACGAAGAAAGAAAAATCACTTCAAGAACTCCTTACCAGTATGCTGGCTACCCGCGTGAAAGTCGGAAGACGCCGAATCATTATTGAGTATTCAGGAGAGGAGGAGTTACAGCGTATTTATGCGACAATTGTAGGGCGAGAAGAGCCCTTCTGATAAATTCATAAACTTTCCAGTTACAAATAACATCACATTCGGGAAAGGGGGAAGGAAATGGCCAAAAAAGGGAACAGGCAATATACAATTTTTTGGATCCATCCTCTGAAAGGGCAACTCAAAAAAATTCATCTTCGCTGGCAAACAGTTCTGCTCGGTCTATTTCTTGTCCTCCTCGGAACTGGTTTAGGCGTAGGAGGAGTTTTATGGTATCAAAACCGTATCAAGAATGAACTTTTTCTTGCTTCAAATCAGCTCAAAACATTACAGAATGAACTTTTTACATACGATGTGCGCAAGCAGGAACAGGAGACCAAGCTCGAAGAGCTTTCCAAGCAAGCCGAAGAGGTATTGCGGGAAATTCATACTATGCGCGAACTCGACCGTAAAGTGCGTGAGTTACTGGAGGAAGATTTACAATCAGGCTTGCAGAAGCTGGGAGTCGATATATCTCTGTCAAGTACTCCCTCTGAAATGTATATTCCTCTCAATCGTTTCACTGAAATCGGGTATGGGGGGACACACTTCGGCTCAGGAGGGCCCACATTGTTCATAAACCCCCTTCCTGAGTCAGTATCGCCGTTACGTTCTGCTTCTGACCCCGCTTTTGCCACCCGCGCGAAACACTTGGAGGATACTTTTGACTGGATACGTGCCGAGAGCATGGTACGGGAAAAATCTTATCGGGAGATTTTGGAGGTAGCCGACCAGCGGGACCGTATGGCTACTCTCGTCCCGTTGCGGTGGCCAACGTGGGGTAGAGTTTCTTCCGGATACGGGTGGCGCAACGATCCATTTACGGGGAGGAGGGCATGGCATACCGGTGTTGATATAGCCGCTCCCAGTGGACGAAATGTGGTTGCCACGGCTGAAGGCCGGGTGGCATTCGCCGGTTGGAATGGGAACTACGGAAACACAGTTATCATTCGTCACCAGTTTGGCTTTGAAACCGTGTACGCTCATCTTTCCCAAATACGGGTTAAAACAGGCGATACCGTGCGGAAAGAACAGGTAATCGGTAACATCGGCAGTACTGGTCGCAGTACCGGCCCGCACCTTCATTACGAGGTACGCCGTTACGGGAATGTGATCAATCCCTGGCCATATCTCCCGTAAAGTAAAAAGAGTGAGACGTAAGAAGTAAGTAAGAAGTAAGACGGAGGAGGAAAGTTAAGGTCGGGGAAAACCAGTAAGTAGTGAGCCGTAAGAAGTGAGCTTTTCCTCCTCACCCCTCACTCCTTACTCCTCACTGCCTTTCAGGGGAGTCTCAGCCCATGAATCAGCTTTACAAAGAAATCAGTGAACAACCCGACGTCTTCCAGCGTATCGCCGATAGTTATGTGAATGAAGACTTTTTCAGAAAATGGGGAGAGAGGCTTCCCGGACGGCTTGTCATCACGGGCATGGGAAGCTCTCTTTTCGCACTCTACCCCGCTTTCCTACACCTGCATAGGGCGGGGCTTCCCGTAAGCTGGGTTGACGCATCAGAGCTTTTGCACTACGGGATGGAAGGGCTGAACTCCCAGGATACCCTGCTTTTCGCTTCCCAGTCCGGAGAGTCCTACGAGCTCATCCGTATTCTCGAGCGCCTTTCCGATAACCAGCCCCGTCTTCTTGCCGTTACCGCGGAAAAGGAAAGTACAGTGGGAAGGGCTGCTCATGATCTGCTTGACATTCTCAGCGGGTCTGAAAAAGCAGTTACATCAACCAAAACCCATTCTGCCATGGTGGCCACAGCAAATTTA
>SKXZ01000188.1 GCA_007128145.1 Candidatus Nitricultor lacus
AAGAGGGTGGCGTTCCGATTCCCGAAGGGTTCAGTGCCTCTTCTTACGAGGAAGCTTTAGACAGGCTTCATAAAGTACATTTTCCGGTTATAGTAAAGCCGGTTGACGGTACTAAAGGAAGAGGGATCAACGCAGCTTCTGCCGAGGGAGAGCTCCAATATGGCATAGACCAGGCCCTTAAATATTCTCCTGCGGGAAATGTAATCGTGGAAGAATGGATTGACGGTCCAACGGTTGGAGCAGAATGCCTTATCATTGATGGTATATTAGAACCCATCATTATAACGGATAAATATAATACCCCGCCTCCAAAGTGTGTAACCGTAGGTTTAAACGCGCCGGCGAGGCTTTCTGATCCGGTACGAAAAAGAGTAAAAGACACAGCGAGGAAGGTAGCGGAGGTTCTTGGGTTAAACACGGGCGCAGCACATATTGATATGATTGTCGATAATAACGATGTTCCCAGGGTTATCGATGTCGGCCCTCGCCTTGCAAGTGGACCGGTAATATTTGATTTTGTACCAAATCTTTTGGGTGTGAACATGATACAAGCGGTTATTCAGATGGCCATAGGTGAAAAACCCCAGATAGAGAAAATTTGGAATGGAAAGTATGCCGCGAGCAGATTTTTAACGGTTTCTGAAAAGGGTTATATGTATAGGATTGAAATACCGAAGACACAAAGAGGTTTTACCTTTTATCAGTTCAAAGAATTGGGTGAAGTGGTGCGGCCACCGCTGAGCGATACGGATCGTATAGGCTGTATCACTATAAAAGAGGATTCTTATGAAAAGGTTGTGAAGGATGCTGATAAGCTTTTAGATGCAATAAAAGTCAGCGTCGTTTATTAATTATTTGAAAATATTTTGTGTGCGCCTGTAGCTCAATTGGATAGAGTGGCGGACTTCGGATCCGTTGGTTGGGGGTTCGACTCCCTCCAGGCGCGCCAAGTCTTTATGTTTCTTTTATCCTCCTTGTGCATGCATATTTCTACCAGAGATATGCAAGGATTTTACTTATCAATTTTTTTTCTTCTAATTCATGATTAGTGATTTACGACCACTGAAGAATGATACACGGTGGAAGATGTACTTATACGTTTTTTCTTAGCACCCAGATGCCGGAACTCGTTTTCCAACCTTGTGCTAGTAATCACCACAAAACGTGTAGGGGCAAAGTTCATTTCTATGCCAAAATCAGGAAAAAGGGAAAAGCATAATGGATGATCTTGTTAGTAGAGCCCGTTCATATGCGACTGAGGCACATTCCAGAATCAACCACAGACGTAAATATTCTTTGGAACTTTATGACATACACCTGAAAAACGTGGCTGAAATAGTGGCTTCGGTAACTAGTGATCCGGAAATGATTGCCGCTGCCTGGTTGCATGATGTGGTCGAAGACACCCCGGCAAGTTTTTTTGATATTGAGAAAGAATTCGGTGTGAATATTGCTGAATTGGTGGGAGAGGTGACAGATGTAAGTAGGCCATCGGACGGCAATCGTGCAACACGCAAAACTATAGACCGGACACACCTCTCTGGTGTGACAATACGTGGAAAAACCATAAAGCTAGCTGATCTGATAGATAATTGTCGGGATATTCTCCGGCAAGATCCTGAATTCGCCAAGACATACCTCACTGAAATGGCCTTACTGCTAGAAGTCCTCTCAGACGGTGATCCCAGGCTTTATAGTCAAGCTTTATCGATGGTTCAGGAAAATGCCAAGGAACTTAACCTCCACCCTTCAATCATATCTGGACTTTCCTTTACCCATCCTGCTCCTCCAACAGGTCCTTACCCACTCCACACGGTATCCAATATGTTTGTGAATACCTTTGTTGCAAGAGACATCAGCCGTGTCCTGCCTTCTGTCGATTATCCCTTATCTGAAGTTGTTGTTTCGCTTATGAAAAAAGAGCACTATCGTGTATTGGGGGTACGTCATAATGGTCTGATCCAGGGTTATGTTCTACGCGAGGACCCTTTGAAAGAAAGAAGTTTTCGGCATGGCCAAATCATCAAAGACAATGCCGACTTTTCCGAGGTCATTATGACTCTGAATCATCACAATTTTTGTTTTGTCAAGATGCTTGATTCGGTTGTGGGAGTTATCGCACGTGATGATATCCAACACCCATATATGCGCATGTGGCTTTTTGGAATCATCACCCTGGTAGAAATGCAGATAATTCCGCTTATCGAACAGGCTTGGCCAAATGATTCGTGGAAAAGTCTAATTTCATCGAAGAGACTGGTCATGGCTGAGGCGTTGCAAAAAGAACGATTACGACGCAACCAGCCTACATCTTTATTGGCTTGTCTTTCTCTTTCAGACAAGCTACGGATAATGGTCGAGAACCGTTCATTACTCGAGTATTTTGGCTCCTCTAAAAGAAGAGCTTACAAGGTTTGCAAGGAATTTGAATCGCTTCGCAACAATTTGGCCCACGCTCAGGATATCGTTACCCATGATTTTGCTCTCATAGTAAGACTTGCTCTTCAAATAGAGTCGATGGGGAGAGTGTAATTTCTCTATTATTCAATTTGCTTGCATGGGAGGACCTATGAAAAAGAATCATAAAGAGCCAGTAAAAGCTTATAAAAACCTGGAATTTTTGGACAGTTCTGATGCGAGAGTTATCCGTGTTCTGGCGGAATTCCTTGAACCTATGCAGCGCTTCAGGAAAGAAAAGGTTCGTGATACAATCGTTTTTTTTGGATCTGCCCGTACCAGTAATCTTCATGATGCCAAAAGAAAATTAGAAACTGTACAGGAAAAGATCTCTAAGGCGGTAGATAAAAATGATTCTGAATTGCAGAAAGAACTTGATTTTGCCCGTAAACAAGTTTTTCTTGCCCATTATTACGAAGATGCATCAAAGCTCGCAAAAAAGCTAACGCAGTGGTCAGAAACATTGGAGTCCAAACACCGGTTTGTTGTCTGTACCGGGGGAGGACCGGGTATGATGGAAGCGGCCAACAAGGGAGCCATCGAAGCAGATGGTAAATCTATAGGGTTGAATATCAGCCTGCCGAGAGAGCAATATCCGAATCCATACATTTCCCCGGAGTTGAATTTCGAGTTCCACTATTTTTTCATGCGTAAGTTCTGGTTTGTCTACCTCGCTAAAGGTTTGGTGATCTTTCCCGGCGGATTCGGTACACTGGACGAGCTTTTTGAAGTTCTCACTTTAATCCAGACCGAAAAGGTTAAAAAACGTATGCCGATCGTCATTTACGGAACCGAGTATTGGGGCAAAATCATGAATATCGACGCAATGGTTGAATACGGGGTTGTCAGTGAGGATGACCGAAATCTCATACGTTTTTGTGATACAGTAGATGAGGCATTTGACTATTTGAAAAATGAACTGACTGTTCTCCACCGCTCCAATGGGTAACCTGCCTTATACAGGTCGATGTGTTGGTAGAAACAGGATTGTTTGCTGTTAAATCATTTTTTTCAGCACTCACTACATCCACCGGTAAGCGACCTCTCGGCCTGCCGAGGGTAATGGGGAAATGGGGGAATGCCCTGAGGGCGGAAGCCCGGTGTTCTCGAGCTAAAAATCATAGATTGCCACGCCTCACATGTCGGCTCGGCTCGCAACGACAGACTTGCTGAAAAGATGGGGAATTGGGGGAGACCAATGCATTACAGAAAGCTTGGCAAGACGGGAGTTGGTGTAAGCGCTATTGGGTTGGGTACAGAATATATATGGCATGAGCCCAAGGAAACGGTTGCTAGAGTTCTTTTCGAGGCTATAAATAATGGAGTGAACTATATTGACATTTTCATGGGATCTCCCGGCATTCGGGATCACATTGGTGACTTACTTGGAAGCAGGCGAAAGGATGTGTTGTTGGCCGGTCATCTTGGATGTATTGATATTGAAGGTCAGTATGCTAAAACCAGGGATCCGAATACGAGTAAAAAATTTATTGAAGATTTTTATGCAAGACTTAGAACAGATTATATTGATGTGCTTTTTATCCATAATATCGATGAAAATAATGAATTTGAAGAAGCATTCAGTTCAGGCGGAATTTTTGAAATGGCTTTGCACATGAAAGAAGAAGGGCGTGCGCGATTCATAGGATTGAGTGCTCATAAAGTATCAACCGCAATGCGGGCAATCAGTAAGAATTATATCGATGTACTGATGTTTCCTGTAAATCCTGCTTTTGACAACATGCCGACAGAACAGTGGATTGACCCGACGATAATTGATTACTCGTATTCAGTAATTAGCGATAATGAAAACCAAAATCGGACGAATTTATATAATTTATGTATGCAACATGAAATTGGGATTATCGCAATGAAGCCGTATGCCGGAGGGTGGCTTTTTTCAGAGGCAAATCCAAGTTCCATGGTGCTTACACCTGTTCAGTGCATCAATTATGCACTGTCACAGCCGGGAGTTACCACCGTTGTACCAGGGTGCAAGAACTCAGAAGAAGTAAGAGCTGCATTAGCCTATTTAGAGGCAACTGATAAGGACAAAGATTTCAGTAGCGTTATAGATAGTCCAATGTGGAAGATCAAAGGAAAGTGTATGTACTGCAATCATTGTCAACCCTGCCCAACAGGTTTGGATATCGGAGCAGTTATAAAACTGGTAGATACGGCAAAGCATGGTCTTACAGAAAGTCTTGTTGCTGAATATCGTGCTTTGAACAAAAATGCTTCAGATTGCATACAGTGTGGTTTGTGCGTAAAACGTTGTCCTTTTGGAGTTGATGTTATTGCGCATATGAAAGTTACTATGAAGGTGTTCGAAGATGCTTTGTGAGATGGATGGTAAAAAGAATTTTATCTCGGAGTGAGTAAATGTACCATTATTTTCTGTACGCCTTATCAGTTGAACATTAAGAGGTTATTGACAAACAAAATATTCGAGAAAAACTATTTGTTCATTCAGGAGGTGGAAATCCATGCAATACAGAAAACTTGGGAAGCTTGGTATGGAAACCTCTATTCTCGGATTCGGGTGTATGCGTCTTCCTACCCGGGATACAAGTACTGACTCTCCAGATATCGATCGTGTCTCATTTCGTGCGTTGGCTCAGTATGCCTTGGATGAAGGCATCAATTACTTTGATACCGCGTATTCCTACCATTCAGGCCAAAGTGAGATAGC
>SKXZ01000092.1 GCA_007128145.1 Candidatus Nitricultor lacus
AAACCATTCTTATGAAGAAGATACGAACCGTCTTCCTGCTTTTCAGGATTGAAGTCCTCAGATACAAAAACTTTTAATCCATTAGGCATATACCATTCTTTCTTATCCGCGTCATTTCTTACCCCTAGCCCGTCATATGGGCACAACAAAGGAATGGCATCTATTTGAAGTGCTTCAATAATGGAATGTTCCACCTTTGCAGACATAATGAATGTGTCCATTACCTCAATATTTCCACTATGAATATTGAGCGCTTGTTTTAGATTGTTATATGCATACACGTGTATTGTAGATTGGATACTTGATCCCAAATCAACCGGTATTTTGTCTGTCTTTTCATGTTTTACTGCCTTTAAAACCCTTTCTTTTGAAGTCATTCCACGCCCTCCAAAACATGATCCATACATTTGAACTGAATAAATCTAAGAGATTCCTTGAAATATGGCCTACAAATGAGGAATAATAAAAAAGCAACTGGGGACATTATGAAATTGTGTTCTTCACTTCAGCCTTCACCTGAATTTGACCCACTTTTAAGCCTTACAATAAGCTTTTATCTCCTGAAATGACTCCCATAAAGCCATGATATTTTGAGGTGGCACATCTGCCTGGATATTGTGGACTGTGCCAAATATATAACCTCCACCAGGAGCTAATTCATCTATCCTTCTTTTGACCTCATCTTTCACGTCACAGATATTTCCAAAAGGTAAAACCCACTGAGTATCGATACCCCCCCAGAAAGTGAGACAGTCTCCGAACTCCTTTTTTAATTTTTTAGGATCCATACCCTCTGCGCTTTCTTGGACGGCCTTGAGAATATCAATTCCCATTTCCACGAGTTCCGGGATAAGCTCATAAATCGCTCCACAACTATGAAAAAAAATGGAGATGTGGGGTGCCTTTTTTTTGATCAGGGAAAATATTTGCCCGTACCGAGGCTTAAAATAGTATCGAAACATATTCTTTGAAAGCAAAAGACCCTGTTGACCCGCAAAATCATCAGCAAATACCACTATATCAAAATACTTCCCCAGGCGGGGTAAAAAGAACTTCCAAAAAGCCAGTTCTTTTTCCGCAAGGATATCTAAAAGTGTATCCATGAATATCGTGTCCCCGGCCAGTCTTGCATAACACTCTTCAAAACCCAGAAGCCACTCAGAAGTTTGCAGTAAACCGGGAGCCATGCCCGTAGATCCCAGGATAACAGGATATTCTCCCACCTCCCATAGGTTTTTGGCTTTTTCTTCCAAACCTTCGATGCGCCCCGCATCTACAGGGTCAGGCCAGGGATACGTTGCGAGGTCGGCGCTTTGTGCTCCACGCAATGGACTCTTCCACAAATCATAGTAATATCCGCCCTCCCTTGGCATTCGCCAGGTTATCCTCCATATGTCCTTGAAAAACCGGTAGTGTTTGTCTTCGTGGTATTGAGCAGTCCACCCTTTTGGGTTTTGTAGAAATACACCACGTGTGTCAACGTGTAAATGCTGAAGAACATCTTTGTCCATCTGAGCCAATTGCTGAATTTCATCCTGTATATGATGATTGTTCTGAGGAAGTTTCAAAAAAGAAAGAAGATTCCTATAGGCTGTTGTATGAATACCCGATACCAACGTGCTTCCTAAATCGAAGGGTACACAATCTGGTTCCGAATGGAGTAGTGTTTGAAGCACCCTTTCACGTGGTTTCATAAGTTTTATCCTTTCTAGGTGACTGTTAGATAAATTCTTTAGACAAAAAACATCTTTATTGCGGTAGATTTTGAGTTTTTTGAATCACATTCATGAATACCTACAAACATTTCTGCACAATCTCGCCAATCTCTTCTTTAGTAGGAACACGGGGGTTAGCGGTATAGTCCGGAAGTTTCAAAGAATCCTCAACAATAGCGTTTGCATCCTCTTGAGAAATACCGAGATCCCTGAAGGTTACCTTGAGGCCGATTTCTTCCAGGAAGTGTTCCAACAGAAAAGGCGTTTTTCCCGCAGCCTCCATATCCGGCATATTGCGTAAGGATGGGTCGAAGATGCGAGCGAGAGTTGCAAATTTCTCAGGAACACTCTTCCAGGTAAACCTGAGAAACTCTGGATAGATAACCGCCAGTGCTTCTCCATGCATCACGTGAGGAGCACTTCCACCCACAGCCATACCGATTCCATGCGGAAGGGTTGTACCGGAATTCGCGATACACAAACCTCCCAGGGTATCCGCCCAGGCCATTTGAATACGGGATTCTCGATCCAAACCATCCTTTATGGCCTTTGGAAGATATGTACGCGTTAATTGAATGGCTTCCAGAGCCAGAAGGTCCGTATAGGGGTTGGCGTTTTTGTGAATGTAGCTCTCAAAGGAATGTGAAAACACATCAAAACCTGTGGATGCGGTAATATGCGGTGGAAGAGTCAACATGAGTTCTGGGTCAACAACGCATTCTTTGGGGAAAAGAAGCGGATGGACCAGGGCAGACTTGAACCGTTCAGCAGGATTCGTCAGAACCGCTACCGCAGTTACCTGGGAGCCGGTTCCGGAGGTGGTGGAAACCGCGAGTACCGGTAGCGTTTGGGGCGGGATTGGCTTTTCTCCGAAAATCCGATATTGCCAGGCTGGCCCGCTCCCAACCGCTTCAACGGCTATAGCTTTTGCTGAATCCATACTTGATCCGCCTCCCATACCCAAAACCACTTCCGCGGAAAAATCCCTCGCCATACGCGATCCTTCACCTATGCTTTCAGTGGTTGGGTTGGGTACGACACCGGAAAAATGTTCTACACGTATTCCATTGTCTTTCAGCTGTGCCTTGATCTTTTCGTAATGATCATGAAGCGCACCGGAAACCGGGCCAGTCACTAAAAGACAACGTTTCCCCCATCGCTTTACCATCTCATCTACTTGCTTGATTATTCCCCACCCAAAATGAATACGTGTTGGTTGATAATAAGAAAAATCGTGCATAAGGCTTCCTCCTCACTTCACTGCACTGTTCTATTTCACTGCTCCAAACGTCAAACCTCTTACCATGTATCGTTGGAAAATCCATGCCAGGATCAGAGGGGGAATGGCAGCTATAGAAGCCGAGGCGGTTATATATCCCCACAAAATCATTTCCTCGGTAATGAATGCAGAAATGCCTACCGGTAGTGTTCTGGTATGGGCTGAACGGGTAAAGACCATGGCGAGTATAAATTCATTCCAGGCAAAGATGAAACAAATCACACCGGTTGCCACCAATCCCGGTGCGGTGAGAGGAAGAACGATTCTCCCCAGAACCCCCCAGTGAGAACACCCATCAATACGCGCGCTTTCTTCTATAGACTCTGGTATCTCGTCAATAAAGGATTTCATCATCCATACTACGAATGGAATATTAATAATGAGATAGAGTACCGGCAGGATTATCCTGGTATCAATCAAACCGAGCGAAGCAGAAATGATAAACAGGGGAATCGTCGCGACAATAGGAGGAAGCATGCGTATACTCAAAAACCAAAAAAGAAGCTTTTGGCCTCCTATTTTATACCTGGTGATACCATAGGCTGCCATGGTTCCGATAACCAGCGATATTCCGACATTACTCAGAGCAGTAATCAAGGAATTCATGGTAAGCTGGGGAATGGCGGATTCAAAAAATACATGGTAAAAATTTTGTAGCGTTGGAGTAAAAATCCACTTGGGGGGCATGGCAAATATATCTACCTGTATCTTGAGCGCGGTTACAAAAAGCCAATATATAGGAAAGACGAAAAAAGCCAGGGCAACAATAATAATAGCTGAATGAACAATCGATTTAATTGATTTTTTCTTAGGCATATCTACACCTCCTTTACACCATTTTCTGGGTACGGGAAAGCAAACCAATAAAGAATTTAGCGAGGATAGTAGCCAGAATTATCATGATAACTGACAGAGCCGCTGCGTATCCCATATTGTTTTCAAAGAACGCTCTTCGCCAAATATTATAAGAAAGAAGGTAGGTCGCCCTGCCTGGGCCACCCCGTGTGATCATATAGATAATGTCAAAGGTTTTGAAAGCATCCAGTGCACGAAAAAGCAAAACAATGGACAATACAGGTGTGAGCAAGGGAAAAAGTATATGGCGAAATACTTGAGTAGATGAGGCACCGTCAACCTGGGCAGCCTCCAAAGGCTCGGTTGGAAGGCTTTCGATTCCAGCCAGTATAATCAACATAGCAAAGGGAGTCCACTGCCAGATATCAACTATCATTATGCTGATGAGTGCAGCAGTCGGCCTACCTAACCAGGCGATTCTTTCTAGGCCCATCATTGATATGAAATAATTAATTACCCCTAAATCATGGCTGAACATAAATCGCCATATGAGTCCTACTACTACTGGAGCTATTACAGCGGGCATGAGAAACGATATCCTCAGCCACCTGATACGGCTTGAAGCTATCAATAAAGCCAGACCGAGGCCAAGAAGCAATTCAACCACAACCACTACAAGGAGGAAAAGAAAGGTCGCTTGGAGTGAACCGTAGAAAGCACTGCTTCTGAATATTGTCAGGTACTGATCAAAACCTATAAAGTGGCGTGGAAGTGTAGGAATAATCGACCATCGAAAAAAGCTCACGAAAAACATGTAGATAGTGGGATATATGATGGTAAGTAAAATAACGAGGATGGCCGGAGCCACCAAAATCAAGCCAAATTTTATTCTGCGAGGACGTCTTTTATGACCATCAACTTCCAAGGTCTCCAACTTGACAGGAGATTGCTCCACGCTTGTATTCACCTGCCTTCCTTGAGAATAATATAACTTATTCAGCTCAAAAAATATTATTACCCAACTCTTATAAAGTAAATCTCCCCGGGGAAGACCCGGGGAGATTTACCACAATCAAGCTATGGTCTCGGACCACTTTCTTCCGGATTATATCCCGCAGCACGAGCTATATCAAAAACCTCACGTGCGGTTGCGACGAGGCCTTCTTCCGGCTCAACCGTACCTAAAAGTATTTCATTCAAACCTACCGCCAACGCCATTTCCACTTCCGTCCATGAACGGTCTGTTCCCCTCATGGCAACATCAGAGAGTGCTTCGATCAGGAGAGGATAAAAGGGGAAAGCTTCGATTACTTCTGGATTCTGGGCTACAGAATAGCGAGCAACCGACCCTCCTTCCAGAGCTAACTCCACACCCTTGGTTTTACCAGAGAGAAACTGGAGTAGCTGGAAAGCTGCTTCTTTGTTGCGGGAATTCACAGATATACCCATCTGCCAACCACCTAATCCCTGATAACGTCCTTCCGGACCACCTGGAGTAAGTGCAAAAGCTACATCTTCATGAATGACAGATGCCGTAGGATCAAGCAGCACTGGTAAATAAGCATTCCAGTTGATCGCGTAGGCAGCCATTCCCTGTGCCATCTGTGCATTCACCATATCATAATCGAAACTGAGGGCATCAGGAGGCTGGAAAGGAAGAAGATCTTTCAGCATAGTGACTGCTTCCACACCTGCCGGACCGTGAAATAAGGGATAGACATTTTCATCATAAATCACCGAAGGAGCATCCCCACCGTAACACGCCAGGATGGGAACAAAGGTAGCCGCCATGGGGTCAGATATGGCAAGCGGAAGAGACAGAGGGGAAATATCCGGGAAGGCTTCTTGCAGTTTCTGGAGACTATCATGGAGTTCATCCCAAGTTTCCGGTTCTTTCGCTACTCCATCTGCATCCACGATCCCAGCCTCTTCAAAAAGATCGGTACGATACTGAGCCAAATAAATATCAAACTTGTATGGAACTGACCAGAGTGCTTCTGGGTCCGGCGTAAAACCGGTTGTATAGCGACCATATGCATCAAGAATGGCGGGAACAAAATCGTCCATTCCGTAATTCGGATCTACCAAATCTTCCCGGGCAAACCACTCGTCCAGGTTTTCCACCATCATTCCTTCAGCATAGTGACCAAACCATATATACGGGAAGGTCAATATGTCATACTCTCCTGTGCCGGCTACAAAAGCAGCTAAGTGTTTCACTAAAAGATCGGTCCAGGACTCATCGATGACCGTCACCTTTGCTCCCGTCAATTCCTCAAATTCCCGACACAAAACCGCGTATGCATCTGTAGTTGGTCCAGTATGGGAAGACAGTGTTAACTCCACCCCTTCCCAATTATGCAACCAATCAAAATCGTCTGCGAATACATTCGCAGAAAATGCAAGGACAACTGCAACAAAAATCGCGATCGACAAACTTGTTTTCATTTTCATTCTCAAATACCCCCCGTATCTTTATTGTAACTACACACTACATCTGCAAAAAAGCTTCCATCAACAAAAAACCGTTCTTGTACTGGATTCACCTCCTTTACGCTGGATTTTCACATAATTCCTTGCTGTGAACATTTTTCTGTTCGGTTCAAAAGGTCACTTTTTCAATATATATTTGGGATAGATATACCTTTATGGTTATACTCCAAACCTTCTTTCCATGCTGATCTCCGCACTTGCAGTTCAACATCGAGGACGATTTTTTTTGGTTTTTTGTGTTTTTTTAAAATACTTGAGGTCAGCAATTGAGCAGCAGTTTCACCCAAGGTGAAAGAGGGTTGCGCAACTGCCGTGAGTGGAGGATCAACAAAGCGAAACCATGGAAGGTCGTCAAAAACGACAAAACCTACATCCTTACCTATCCGTACACTTCGTTCCTGGAAAGCCCGAAGAGCCCCCATGGCCATCGGGCTGTTACAAGCATAGATAGCTGTAGGTGGATCAATTGTGTCAAGAAGTTCACATACAGCTTGATGGCCGCCTTCTTCTAAAAAATCAGCGATTTTTACCAGATTCGAATCAACTGGTATACCACTCTCTTTCATGGCTTGATAATAGCCCTCAAGCCTGTGTCTCCCGGTTGAAGTATCCTGGGGTCCTGAGATAATCGCGATTTTCCTGTGACCGAGAGAAACCATGTATTCAACAGCACTTTTGCTGCCCTGAAAGTTATTGACAAGCACTACATCGACCCGCAATGACCGTAGCTCTTTATCCAGCAAAACAAGTGGGAAATTTCTTTCTACTAAGAACTTTACGTGCTCTCCAGTATCCTTCCCGGGAACGAGGATAATACCATCCACTTGTTTGCTAAAAAACAATTCACAAGCTTCCCGCTCTTTCTTAATGTCGTAACCGGTATTGGTAACCAGGAGATCAAATCCTTTTTTCCCCAAAAAGGTCTCTATTCCCTGGAACAGGTCAGAGAAAAAAGGACTCTTAAGATCACAAAATATAAGGCCTACCGTCCCCGTTTTCCGGCTCCGAAGACTTTTTGCCACAATATTTGGCCTATAGCCAAGCTCCTCGATAGCCAAAAGCACCCGTGTCCGTGTCTGGTCTCTGACAAAACGCGTATTATTGAGGACATGGGAAACTGTTGCAGTTGATACACCAGCCAAGCGAGCTACATCTTTGATGGTCGTCAAAACTTTTTACCCCTCATATAAACGATTACGTAATCGTTTATTATTCTAAATCCGATATATGCTTCTGTCAAGGTTTTCGAATGTTTCAAATGTATTGCCTGATTATTTCAAACTTTTACATACAACGACTTAGCCAAGCTTATGTAAATCTGTTACCTTATGGAATATACTCATCTTAATCATTGGAATGATTGCGATGAACCAGAAAAACTCGAAATTTCCAGCCCTCATCTATGCCGGTGTGTTTTTCGCTACACTTGCCTCGGCCCTGGGGAGCATGATGGGTGCGCCCCGCATTCTTCAGGCTTTTGCCCGTGACAACATATTTCGTCGCTTACGCTGGTTCAGCCGTGGCAGTGGCCGCTCCAACGAGCCCCGCCGAGCTATCGTGCTGACTTTCCTCATCGCTCAGATTGGTGTACTTGCTGGTGACCTCGACACCATTGCACCTGTCATTACGATGTTTTTCCTTATGACCTATGCAGCCGTGAATATAGCTTGCTTCTATGAAGGCAGGTCGAGAAATCCCAGTTTCCGCCCCACCTTTCGTTTCAACCACTGGTTTATCGCGCTCCTCGGTGCCTTGGGATGTCTCGGTGTTATGTTCCTTATAAACGCCATCTGGGCCACCGTTGCTTTAGTTCTTGCCGGTACCCTCTACTTTCTTATTGCACGCAACGAAATCCATGTGACATGGGGAGACCTCGACAGTGGCCTTGCTTATCAGAATGCCCGCAGGGCACTTCTGCGCCTTGAGCGAGAGCACTATCATCCTAAAAACTGGCGACCTGCTATCCTCGCTTTGAGTGGTGGTGCCTCCAACCGCCTTCACCTGGCGGAATATGCCTGCTGGTTCACTGCTGACAGCGGTATCGTTTCCATTGGACAGGTGATCCGCGGGAAACTTGAGGATCTCTTTGATCGACGCCGTGAGGCCGAAACCATCCTTCGCAAGTTTATTCTCAAAGAAGATCTCCCTGCTTTCCCTGTAGTCATCGTCGAAGAAGATCTCCACGCAGCCATCAAGGCACTTCTTCAATGTCACGGAATCGGTGGCATACGACCCAACACCGTTCTGCTCGGATGGAGTGAGGACCCGGAAAACCACCCCATTTTCTTTGAAACAATCAGCACCGTCAAGGAGATGAGGCGCAGTCTCCTTGTTGTCGCAACTGAACAGGAACAGCAAAAATACTATATTCCGGATGGAGCCATCACCCTCTGGTGGGATACCATCAAGAACGTCGAACTGATGCTGCTTATAGCCTTCATGCTCAAAAAGAACCGTGCATGGCGCGACCACCTTATCCGTATCATCCGTCCCGTCGTACCAAAAGCCGATAGAGAAAATATCGAAACCGAAATGCGCAAGATGCTCGCAAAAGCCCGCATTGAAGCAGATCTTGTCATTGTTCCAACCGAAACACCGCTCGAAGCTCTCCGCCATAACATGCAACCCTCTGCTGTGCTTTTTTCCGGGTTTGAGCCCGCAAACGAGGAAACAGAAACCGATCTACTTTCAGACCTTCAGCAAATAGTGGACCTGCCGGGTGATGTCATCTTCGTATACAATGCCGGTGATATCTCAGTTGAAGCCTGATGAGACAAAAAAGAGAGTGTTTTTCAAAAGTGATCGCTAAGAGGTGATCAGTAGGAAAACGGGCCCAGTCCGTCTCCGTTCGAGCATGAACACTACAACCCTAAACCAAAACACATTATACGCATAATCCTGATTTCTGTTTATGTTTGGGGTCAGTTATCAAAAACCACCAACACAGCAGGACACTTGTTCCCATTTTCAAACCACTGGCATCTGCGGCACTCAAGACATGGATTCACATCTTGACCTGATCGTGCTTTGTTGGCCCATTCAGAGTCAGTCAGCAATCCCCTGCCCACGGCAGCAAAATCCGCAAGATTATTGTCCAGTAGATATGATGCCTGTTTCGGAGTACGTATTCCATTCACCACAATCACCGGGATATTGACGTTTTTTCGTATCTCAATTCCGCAGTACGCAATCCAGCTATATGGAAAACCATCCGGGACCGGAGGAGTGGTATCATCAGAAAATCCGGCAGAAACATGGAGAATATCTACCCCGCAAGCTTCAAGTGTTTTGCCAATTTCCACACCGTCATCGAGCGAAGGCTCATTCCCGCCCATCCGGTAGCTGATAATACAATGGTCTCCAATCCTGCTTCTTATGCCCTTCACAATCTCACACGCCAGTCTCATTCTGGCAGAGATGCTCCCTCCATACCCATCTTCACGTTTGTTAACCAGTGAAGAGGCAAACTGGCTTAAGAGATATCCATGCGCACCATGTATTTCCACACCATCCAATCCGGCTTCGTGTATCCTTTCAGCGGAAAGGATAAAATCTTCTTTTATCCTGTGTATTTCTTCAAGTGCCATAGTGCGGGCACTGGTGTTCCCCTTTCGATATTCGAAAGGGGATAGAGTATCTTTTGAGACATTATTGGGAGTTTTCAAACCGGCGTGATTCAACTGGGCAATGACCACCGCACCGTGATCATGGCACCTTTGTACAATCGCTTTCAATCCTTCTATATGCCCGTCAGACCAGATCCCCAACTGGGTATTGGCCAAACGTCCCTCCGGCTTCACAGAGAGCGCTTCAATAATAATAAGGCCAGTACCGCCTTGTGCCCTTGCTTCATAGTGCCGGATATGCTCTTGTGTCACCAGCCCGTCACTGCTTGACCATCCAAAACATACCATGGGCGGCATCACGATCCTGTTTTTGATGGTGAAATTTCTCAACGTGTATTCTGAAAAAAGCTTGCTCGTGCCCGAATGATTTATATTCATCATCACAATCCCTTTCTCTTCCCCTTGAATGCATGCACTCAATCCTTCCCGATACGGGTATTCCCTGGCGTACGTGATGAGTGATAAAACTCTGCAAAACATGCAATCCTTGCTGAAGATCCCGGGTCCCTCAAAAGTACAAGGTTTCCGCTGTCATTATAACACCTGGGCTTCACACCGGGATGAGCCTCCTTCTTTGTGCCTTCTTCAAAATACTATGACATACTGATCATGAGGAGACCAAGGAAGAGGTAAAGTGGCACTGTCCTGAATGTGACGGGGTGATATGCTGTCATAAATACCTAATAAACTTCACCACCCACAAACGCTCGCTCTATCCTCATGATACTGTGCTACTTTTCCATACGCGGCCTCCCTTCCCTTGCAACAGTGACTTCAGAAATTCTATGCTTTCCTGTGTATATTGATCGTAAAATTCTTTGCCGCCACCCCGTTTCAGCACTCCGAAGGGATCCGCCGCGGCCGGTAGTATTTCCATGGAAAGATAGCCACTGTACCCGATATCCTTGACCGCTTGCAAGATTGGTGGGAAATCGATGTGTCCCCTGCCGGGAGCCGCCCGGTTGCTGTCGGCCATGTGGAGGTGGAAGAGGTTTTTGCCCGCTAAGCGGATAGCATCGGGAATAGACTGCTCTTCAAGGTTCATATGGAAGGTATCCAGCCATAAGCCAACATTCGGTCGATCGACCATATCACACAGTTCCAGCGCTTGCTCAGCACGGTTGAGGAAATATGTCTCGTAGCGGTTCCATGGTTCGATTGCCAACTTCACGTTCATGTCTTTTGCAAAGTCTGCCGCTTCCTGCATCGCCGGCACAACCCATTCCAGCTCCTGCTTTCTCGGTACGGTAGTTTCTGTTTTCATTACCGCTGAGGGAGCCACTATTATCACTTCTGCTCCTAGCTCGTTTGCCATCTTGACCACGCTTTTTATATAGGTCAGGGCATTTTTCCGCACCTTTTCATCGGGGCTTGCCAGATCTCTCTCTGCCGTGTAAATGCTGCAAATTGCTGCTGCATCCAAATTATGTTTTTTCAGTGATTCAAATTATGTTATGATGTGTTTTGTGTTTCTCCGTCAACCGCTTTTTATTGATTGCGCACTAGCCCTGATTATAATCAAGCATAGTGGTGGGGAAAATCGATGAAAATAGCTATATTTACGGATTGTTTTCTTCCTCAGATCAATGGTGTCGTTACCTCAACAGTGACTTTTGCTAAAGGTATGGCAAAAAGAGGGCACACAGTATATGTTTTTGCCCCAAAAAATGGTGATAACGGTGATGATGGCGAATTATCTCACCCGAACATCATTGTAACACGCGTTCCTTCCCTTCCGGCGTTTTTTTACAAAAACTTCAGGTTTACCTCACCTTTCAGCTATAAAATTTATAAATACTTAAAAAGAATCAATGTAGACATTATTCACTTCCATACCCCCATTGGGCTGGGACTGCAGGCAATTATTCATTCAAAACTCCTGGGGGCTCCTTTGGTCGGGACCTTCCATACCTTCTTTCCAAATAGAGAGTATTTAAAACATGCCGGTTTGAGCAACTGGTTGTTTCATAAAATAGCTTGGTTGTATTCTAAGTTTTTTTATAATCGCTGCAGATTGATCTCCTGCCCCTCTAAAGGGGCAAAAAATGAATTATTACACCATAATTTTAGATCAAGAATTATTGTTGTTTCAAATGGTATTGATTTAGATCTCTTCGGGCAGAGTGAAAACGATAAAACACTCCATAATCGGGGAAATGATAAGGATCTCATTTTATACGTCGGGAGAATAGCCCACGAAAAAAATATCATTTTCATGATCGACTGTTTTCGTAAAGTCGTAGAACGATCACCAAAAACAAAACTCCTCATCGTTGGCGACGGCCCCCAGATGGATGAACTGAAAGAAAGGATATCTGGACATTCTCTTGAAGATAATGTCATCATCACAGGAGAAATCCAGCATTCAGCGCTGTCGAAGTCCTCTATCTTTGAGTCATGCAAGTTATTCATCACAGCTTCATTCACAGAAACTCAGGGAATCACTACCCTAGAAGCCCAAGCAAATAATCTGGTCTGTGTCGGGGTTGACTCCACCGGTACCAATGAACTCATAAAAGATGGGGTTAACGGTTATGTTGTAAAGAAAAACGATAAGGACGGTTTTGCCAGTAAAGTACTTACCCTGTTGTCCGACGAAGCACTGTATAACAAAATGAGAAAAAATACGGTAATAGAGATACAAAAACACGATATCAAAAAGATTATTCTGATATGGGAAAGAGAATACCGGAACCTCCTTGATAGAGCCATGCAAACTTCCGGGAATCATATACCAGAAGCGATTGACACAACGAGATGAAAAACGCAATCATAACCAGTTGCGACGCCTATTGTGGGCATTTTTTTGCCGATCACTGAGCTCAGTGGCCGACAGAAGCAAAAATTGGTATATCTTTAATTGGGAACGATGTAAATCATACGGGAATAGCGCTGGCTGTTACCCTCTTTGTGAAGCTTTACTGGACATACCTCAAGATATATTGGACTTTATATTCGAACCCGGAAGTTCGTCGGGTTTCGTCAGGTTTCCCCCCAAGTCTTTGATTCGGAATATAGGAAAATTCAATAATAGCTCTCCAGAAAACTTGAAAGTCCAATCGAGGTTCAGGAGGGGGTAAGGCAAAATACATTTTGATGACTCAGTCTATCTTTCAAGTAATGGTGAAATCATGGCTTTCTGGATCTTTCAGGAGATCCTTGATAAAGGAGAGAAATTCTAGAAAATCGTTTAAACGTGAAGTAATAATGAGATATAATTCCTCAACGGATACCTCAGCGTAAAAGCGTACCAGCCTGTTTCTATATCCAGCTATTTTGGTAAGCTTTTCTTCTGCAAAGCTCTTTGGTACGACATTCGCTTCACCCAAGGACAAGGCAATTTCTTTACAGGTAGATAATCACTTTCTTCCCTATATCTCCCTTCAAGCAAAGAATCAAAAAGGTACACTACTGATACTCCCAGTTTTTGTAAAGCCTTTTATCTTTTTCTGAAAGTATAATTATCCCATTAATGACATTGATGACCATGCGCATTGATAAAGAAGAAGCTCTTTTAACCGAGCACTTCAAAGCAGAATATGAACAGTACCGTCAAACCACGGGCATGTTTTTCCCCTTGATTCATCAATTGAACTTCAGGAAAAAGCCAGAAGAAGGGCGTGACTCTTCTTAAAAACGGATCCTTTGGATCAATCCAGCCACCCCGGAGTTTGCCATAAAACTTTTTCTCCAAACACCCAAGCTGTACATACTAAAAAGCATCCATTCACTTGGTTTGGCCAACTTGGGCACACGGTGAATTTTTTCCTCTCGTTGATGCGTATCTTTCACTCTTGAAAAAAACTCCTTGAAGTGTGTCAGACCTTCAGCATCATCTTCAACCGGCCCGTCTTCCCCCCCCTTCCTCCCTTTTCTCTTTCATGCAATTGGAATGCGGTCTTTATACCGGGCAAGCCACGAGGTAAAATCCATGAGCGTTGGATTCAGTGCTCTTGAGACCTCGAGGTTTCGAAGAGCAAGGCAATCCTTCTCGAAATCTCGATAAAACTGGAACATGTTCCCAAGGTCATCAGCACCGGGAAAACCAAAACCTCGATATACTTCTGGTGGCACATCGTTGTAACGGACATCCTGGCCCAACGCTTTTCCGAGCTCCCTTGCCATTTCCGACCCGGTTAAATGATCACCCGCAATACCCACTTTTTTCCCGATGTACCTACGTCCGGCCTTGAAAATTCCATACGCGCATTTGCCGATATCTTCCGCGGCAATTCCCGCAAGCTTTTTATCCCCCATTGGAAAGGTCAAAGTCAATATTCCGTTTTCGTCTTTTTTTGGACCCATACCAAAATAGATCATATTTTCCCAGTAAAAAGAAGGTATCAAATATGTGGTCGGAACCCCGGATTCTTCAAAGAAATGATCTGCCTCTCCCTTTGCATCAAAGTGTGGCACTTTGTACTTCTCTTGCAGGGTGGGCATGCGGTTGTCTCCGAGAGGGATCCATTTCCGTGTATCTTCCAGGGTAGACCAGATAACATGTTCAGCCCCGCTGTATTGAGCTGCTTCAGCCATTGTCCAAGCATGAGCCAATTCTTTTTCCGGCGAAAAATGTGCCCAGTAAAATGTCACACAATACACTCCGAAGCTTTTGTCAAATCCGCGCTTCACACTCTCTGGATCATCAAGATCGACCGCAACGACTTCAGCCCCGAGCTTAACGAGCTCTCTTACCTTGTCAGAATTGACATTTCTTGTCAATGCCCGCACGCTGTAATCGCTTTCCGGATCATTCAGGATGGCACGAACCAGTCCGCCACCTTGCGAGCCAGTTGCGCCAATTACTGAGATAATTTTCTTTGCAGCCATTACTCTTTCCTCCCTCCTAAGCCAACTGTCAAATTTTTACCTACTATTTTTTCATAAAACCATATTTTAGTATCCTCATTCCCGTTTTTATAAAACCCTCCCCCCTACACATATGAATGTCCTACTATTTGAGAAATGGATAAAGAGCATCTTTTTGGGATTTATGGTTATTATCATCTCTCAACTGTATACAACGAATGCCTGTTAAAAACCCTCATCTTTTCAGATTACAAAGGATGATAATTAATGCATTACATCTTCAATGGCATTGAGATAATAGTAAATACCTTGGATAAATATCATTGCCCTTTTACATAATAGGCGGTTTGACGATTTTTCCGTTGTTCCGACTCCGCCATCAAAATATCGGTACCCATTAACCAACAAATGATTCGCATAACCTTTCACAAAGAGATATAATAAAATATACATCGTTGCCGCTTACATTGCATCACACAACCTATTGAAATTTGAAACAGATCCTGAATGTGCCGAAAAAGAACAACCGATATTTTCTCCTGCCAAGTTTTCAGGTGCAATGATGGTTCATTTTCAAATTTTTAGTAATGGAGAAAAGAGCTTTCACCAAAATAAGGTAAAAAATGAAGGAAGGGAAGGTGACATCCATGAACGAGGAAGAACGTTATGTTCAAGCAGAACGTGCGGCACACTGGTTAACGAACACTTTGGATGAATTGAACCGACAGGCGGCTGCTTATCAGGAAATGATCCAAACCCTCGAGGACACCAAGGGCAATCTCTCTCAATTGGGTAATTCATTGGAACAAACGGAAACCGACTTACAGGAACTCATCATTCGCTTTGACACATTGAAAAGCGGAGAATTCATGGACCAGATCGAATCTCTCTCACGCAGTCTCTCTGTTGCACACAATACCCTCGGAGAAACCCTCAATCGGATGAAATCATTCGCCGACCGGTATGAGACAACCTATCAGTCAATGCAGGAATCGAGCCAGATTTTCCTCGAAGAGGGAAAGGGACTACGCGCTGAAATACGCGCCTTGACCGAATCACTTTCCCAAGAAGTTGAAGGAGCTCTTCGTGAACTCAAAGAACGCTGGAGCAGTGACCTGGAAACACTGGATGATGTTTTCCGCAACTCCACATCTTCTTTCGGAGAGCTTTTCCGTTCCTTCGAAGAGAAACTTTCGCAAATGCAGGGACTGCTTGAACACTTTTCTCCCCATGTGCGGGAAACCATGGAAAAACTGGACCGGGATCTTCGGGAAACCATGCAGGGGATAAGTGAACAACTCGAAAGTGATCGAAAGGATCTCTTAGCTCAACACGCAGAAGAAAATCGGGAAATAATTGAGTCCACCGGAGAAACGTTGCGTTCCGGAGGCCAGGAGCTCACAAAAAACCTCAGTGAAACCGCACGAAGAATCTATGAAGAATGGAATACACTGTTGACTGACCGAACAGCCGCGGTTCAGTCCGCTTTTTCGATTTTGCAGCAGGAAATCGAAAAAGTACAGATTGTCATGCGGGAAGAAAATGAAAAAAATCTTCTTGAAGGGAATGAGTTGCGAAAGGACATCTCCCGGACACGGGAAACGATTGAATCATCTTATCAGACAATAACCCAGGGTCTTGATGATGTCCGCTCCTCCTTGGCTGATATAACAAACGAAACACTCAACGATTTTCGAGTCAAACTAGGAGACGCCCTGCAGGAGGTTGAACGTGACTGGCTCACTCAAATCGCCACAATACGTGACGAAGAACTTGAAAAGCTGACAAATGTAAAGGAAGAAATCGTTTCAGCTGTGGAAAACAACCGAAAAATCGCAACCTCGAACTCTCTTATGCTGTTCGCCACCGTTTGCTTATCGGCAGCAGCTCTCATCCTGGCCTTTTGGAAATAAGGAAACCTTCCTGTAATGATGTCGGTATTAATGGTTAAGGAAGAGGGAAGAAACACTCGTATTTCCATTTTAATCACGCTTTTTTCACAGCATCTCCCTCTTATGCTACACATTTATAGAATAGTGTGAAATAACAAAGAGCGAGGTGTTTACCATGAAACTCTCCTGGAAATCATTAACCCGGTTGGGTGGCCAAGAAGATCTATGTAAACTCTGCAAAAAAGGAACTCCAAGCGAGATTGGAAAGGTCCTTAAGGATGGGGCCGATGTGAACGCACGGGACAAGGAAGGATGGACTCCACTGATGTGGGCGGTACAGGAAAATGGTAGTCCTCAGGTTGTCGAAACACTTTTACAGGCCGGCGCGGATGCCAACGCACAAGATGAAAAAGGCAGAACTCCCCTCATGCTGGCCTCCGGTGAAGCCGAAAAAACAGATGTAGTCCGCATGCTCCTCAAGGCCGGGGCCGATGTGAACGCAAAAGACACATGGGAAGGAACAGCCCTTATGGCAGCGGCACGAGATAACAAATCCCCCGAAATAATCGAAGCACTCCTGGAAGCCGGTG
>SKXZ01000219.1 GCA_007128145.1 Candidatus Nitricultor lacus
AGGGGTTTTGGCTGAAGAGACCGTGGGTGCCGAACGTTTGGTAGGACCCTTGCAGGGTCAATCGCTTCGAGCCTTGCGGGACGAGATGCTCAAAGGAAGAACATTCGTCCAGGTAGACACTGTGAAACGCCAGATTGGTGAATTGCGTGGACAGGTAGTTCCCCTTATTGAAACTGAATTTCCTTGATGCATGGGAGAGGAGGCGCGCTATGTCTGAGCTGAGGGAAAAAATGGCGAAATTAGGATTGTTCTTTCCGGAGACCACTCCACCTTTAGGAGCGTATGTGCCGGCTTTACGGACCGATAGATATATAATTACCTCCGGTCAACTTCCTATGGAAAAGGGGGAATTAAAATTTCAGGGAACAGTGGGTACTGATCTCGATGTTGAAGAAGGGTACGAAGCAGCCAAGCTCTGTGTGCTTAACTGCCTGTCTGCTGTGAATAGCATTGTGGGTAACCTGGAAAAAGTAGAAAAAATAATACGTCTTACGGGATATATTGCCTGCCGGGAAGATTTTACAGAACACTCTAAGGTTATGAATGGCGCGTCTGACCTGTTAGTTGCTCTTTTTGGAGAAGACGGTCGGCACACCCGTTCAGTGGTGGGGGTACGCAATCTTCCCCTGGGTGCGCCGGTAGAAGTAGAGTTGACAGCAACGTTAAGGAAGTGAATGTAAAAAGTATGATAAGATGTAATCCGGGTCCCCGGATAAGACTGCTATAAACACAACTGTGGGGAGTGAGGATGAACGAAAGGAAGATCAAAAAGACGTACTTGGGCTATCAGTGGGCGTTGGTTACCGGTGCTTCCTCGGGAATAGGTGAGGCCTTTGCGCATGAACTGACAGGGAGGGGGATGAATATTTTATTGATCGCCCGTTCAGAGGACAAGCTTAGCCAGCTTGCACATGTGTTAGAGCAAAAAAAGGTATCAGTTCGAACCTATGCCGTGGATCTCTCCAGTATAGGGGCTGCGGATAAAGTAGCCTCTTGGTGTATAAAAGAAAAAATTGAACCAGATTTGTTGGTTAATAATGCTGGATTTGGCCTTTTCGGGACTTTTGAACAGCATAGTCCTTCCGAGTATGCGGACATGATACATCTCAACGTACGGTCCCTCACGGAATTATGTGCTTTCTTTTTACCAGCCATGGTGCAAAGACGAAGAGGTGGAGTGATCAATGTAGCTTCACAGGCAGGCTTGGTACCCGTTCCATATTATTCTGTCTATGGAGCCAGCAAGGCTTACGTTGTGAACTTCACATATGCTCTGTGGGGAGAATACCGACAGCAAGGAATAAGGCTTACCTGCCTTGCACCCGGACCTACTCGGACTGCTTTCCAGAAACGCGCGGGGAGCAAGTCTCATGGGTACATGCAACAGCCACGTGAAGTTGTTCTCTCCGCTTTAGCCGCCTTTGAACGTAATCGTCCTTTGGTAGTTACCGGTAGTGGAAGATGGGTTACATCTTTTTTTCCTGTTCATCTAATTCCAAAGACTACTGTGGTTTCTTATGTGGCCAAAATTTTTAAACCTGAAAAGCGAATTACTTCCCTGGCAAAAGAAAAAAGCTCAACAGGAGAGTGAAGAAGACCACAGTCAGCCCTTGCTGGTGGTCGGAGCAACCGGCCGAACAGGCCGCTTGCTGGTAAAAAAATTATCAAAACGCGGGTATTCGGTGCGAGCATTAGCCAGGGACCCGGCAAAAGCCAAGATACTGTTCGGAGGTATTGCCCCCATTTACCGGGGAGACCTGCAAAAAATAGAAACTCTTACCAAGCCGGTGAGAGGAGTTCGGGCGGTTGTCTGTGCCGCTGGTGGCGTTCATTTTGGCGGGTCGGAAGGACCGAAGTATGTCGATTACCTTGGTGTTGCGAATCTGGTTGAAGTTGTCAGGGAATTCCAAGTCGGCCATTTCGTGCTGATTTCTTCGGTAGGTGTGAGTAAACCATTTCATTCCATGAATCTTTTCGGAAAGGTATTGAAATGGAAAAGACGGGGAGAGGAGGCATTGCGTGAAAGCGGTCTTTCTTACACGATAATCCGTCCTGGCGGCCTGTTGGATGAAGAGGGGGGGGTTACAACGAAATTATATTCAGCCAGGGGGACAAGCTTGATGGGATGATAAGCAGAGAAGATGTTGCCGAGGTGTGCATACAGTCACTGTGGCGACTTGGTGCACGAAATACAACTTTTGAAATTGTGGGCACAGATGAGCCACGGGCTTCTGACTGGAAAGCCCTGTTCAGTTCCTGGAAAAGGACTAAAAACCCGCAGATCCCGTATAGCCTTTCGCGTATTTTGCTATATCTTCAGGGTAGAGAAAACAGGGGATTTCCGGCACTATCAAAGAGGCGGAACACCAATTCCTGCCCTTCCGTAGCCAGAAACACACGAGTAAGGCCGACCGAATCGATTATCTCGATGATAGCATCGTCATCCCGTACAGTAACGGAAGCTCTTTCCATACCCGCATGATCATATAACCACACCCCGCCTTCTCCGTTTGGTGTTGCGATAAGCGCTCGAACCCTCCCTTCGTTATCTACCAATGTGAGCTTTTCAACAATGAGTTCTGAACCGCCGCCGGTACCGAGGAAAATTATAATGGCAAAGAACGATATGGTAAGCAGAAGAGCAAGCTTCAGAAACCGGTTATGATGTTTTGTTTTCTGATTATCCCTTTCCAGGCGGAAAAGGCGTTCGTGAATATTTCCTTGGCTGGGCATACTTTTTCCTTTCTCCAGGGAGATTTTGCTTTGCAGTATACCACATTGAAGGAGGCAATTTCATTGTATTTCAGTCGTTTTCACTGTCATTATTTTCCTCGGTTTCCCCAGCTTGGGAAGGTGGTATTCCAGCCGGCGGTCCGGGGGGCCCATCATCTTGGAAAGGAGTCGGCCCTCCTTCTTTGAAAAGAAAGTTGAGAAGGTTTTCGACACCGCCCTTCACCGTAGCATCTTCATGTGCATTTTCACCATCCTGATGGTTTTGTGCAATTTTTTGGGCAAGTTCAGCAACTTGTTGGCCGGCGTTTTCTTCGATTTTTTCAATATCAAGATCTATTCCTTGCTTGAGTGCCTCTTCGAAAACCAATGTTACCGCGGTGGAATATGCATCAACCACGCCTGCGCTAACCGCTTCACCGGGTAGAATGTTTTCTACAATGACCGAAACCTGGACATTTCCGATACTGATTGCGACCTTGTACGGTCCACCGGGAGAAACAGAGAGGTCGAAAAGCCCGGATAAGTCAGTGTTCCCAACGGTTACAATTTCCCCGTTTTGCACATTGATAACAACCACTTCAGCTTCTGCGAGCGGAACTGTTTCATCACCGCGGAAGGATGCGGGAAGCATGGCACGTGCCTGGCCACGGATGGTCCCTTCTTCGCTAACCGAGATATTCCCCGTACCGGTACACCCTGCGATGAGAAAAAGTATTCCTACAACCAGCATTACTACAAACGAAAATAAACGCATTGTATGCCTCCTTTCATCCTTTCTAAATTCTATTATCGGCAGTCAGGAAGAAATCTTTAGGGAGGAATCATTTTTTGTTTCGTATTGCTTTTTATGGTATATTAAAAATTGCTCAATGATAAATTGGTAATGCAGCCCGCGTTACAGCAGACTCTCAGTATTCGCTTCGGAAAGAAAATACTATACATTGTTAAACAAGGGGGGTAAATGAATGGGGAATTCGAATCGGTCTCATACTGACACGGCAACGGGTTCAGTAAACGTTACCCGGGTTCTTCAGTACTGGCGTCGTGGCGGTATTTATATTTCGTTGCTTCTGGTGGCTATTGGCCTGTCTTTCCTTTCACCGCGTTTTCTCACCCGCTTGAATTTGGTCGAACTCCTCAATTATACGGCTATAATAGCCGTGGTAGCGCTGGGGCAGACCTTTGTAATCGCCGGGAAAGGGATCGATTTATCGGTAGGTTCGGTTGTAGCCCTTTCTTCCTGTGTTATGGCTTGGTTATTCATAGATTATGCTGTTCCTTCCGTCTTGGCCGTTTTACTGGGGATAGGTTTGGCTACCGCTATCGGAACCCTTCATGGGTATCTCATCGCACAACTTGGTATCCCGGATCTCGTGGTAACGCTTGCGGGGCTGGAAGCTTGGCGGGGTTTAGTATACCTTATTTTCGAAGAGCGGGTATTGATGAGGTTTGACCCTTTTATGCGTTTTTTAGGAAACTACCGCTTTGGTGGGTGGTTTCCGGCGGCTATATTAGGGTTGTTCATAATATTGGCTATATATACATTTACCCTGAACCGTACCACACTGGGGAGATATATTCTTGCCATAGGTGGGAATCGCCGTGCTGCGGAATATGCGGGGATCAATTTCTTCAAATATAAAATACTTTCTTATACACTCAGTGGATTGAGTTGCGGGATCGCATCCTGGATGCTTATAGGCCGTCTGAACGCTGTTCAGTCGAGCTTGGCGGTAGGGTACGAACTCCATTCTATCGCTGCTGTCGTAATCGGTGGGACGTCGCTGTTCGGAGGTATTGCCCTTATGCCCGGAACGGTTGGTGGAGCATTGATGATATCGCTTATCCGAAATGGACTCATTCTCGGTGGTATTAGTTTCTACTGGTATATGATTATTTTAGGGATACTGTTAGTAGCCTCGGTGGCGTTGCCTGCCTGGGAACGGAGAAAGGAGACCCGCTGACCATGAATCATGCCAAGCCGATAATATCCATGCAGGGAATTACCAAGCATTTTGGAGGAGTGACCGCACTGGAGAAGGTGGATTTTGATGTTCTGCCAAACGAAGTCCATGCTCTTCTTGGAGACAATGGAGCGGGGAAATCCACCTTGATAAAAATTCTTTGTGGGGTGCATCAGGCGGATAAAGGTAAAATATTGGTTGATGGTTCTCCTGTGAGCATAACAAGTCCCAAGGAAGCCCGCAAGGTAGGTATTGAAGTTATTTACCAGGACCTTGCGCTGGTGGACGAGTTTAACGTAATAGCCAATGTCTATTTGGGAAAGGAACTCACCACATCTTTCGGGGAACATACTACGTCGATTCTGGATGAGCGCAGGATGCGGGAGGGGACGAAATCGGTGCTCGAAAAAGTCAAAATGTTTATTCCCGATATCCGTCAGAGAGTCTACTATCTTTCCGGTGGGCAAAGGCAAGGTGTTGCTATCGGAAGAGCCGTCAATTCTACCCAGAAAATCCGGGTGCTCATCATGGATGAACCCACTGCTGCACTGGGTGTAGAGGAAAAGGAGAAAGTACTTAATCTAATCAGGACCTTGAAAGAACAAAAAGTAGCCATCGTGGTGATCAGCCATAACCTGGAAGACGTATTCCAGGTGGCTGATCGGGTTACGGTGTTACGAAACGGCCGCAAGGTGGTGACAGTTCCGGCTTCCGAAGTAAGCCGCCAGGATGTTGTGGGGTATATAGTAGGTGTTGAAACTGGTGAGCTTTCTGGGAAAAGGTGATAAAGAAGGGGAAACGGAAGGAAAGGGGGGATGAACCAAACAAACCTAGAATAACATGGTACTCGTAGTGGTGTTGCAAGTCTACAAAAATTCACAAGGAGGAGAGACCATGAAACATCATTATGTCGGGTTTGCAGGAAAATGGTTATTGGCTATGAGCTTGGCTCTATTCCTTACCACGGCGGGAAGCGTGTATGCCGAAGATTTTCACGCTGGTATGCAACATCTTCCCAACATTGGAGAACCAAAGGATATTGAGGAAATCGATATATCTTTTATCACCTTTTCACTCCATGTATCCGATTACAGTTGGTATGTATTCGACGGATTGCGTGAAAGATTAGCCCGTTACGGGAAGCCTTATAACCTGCATATGTCAGCTGCCGGTGGACATGGTGACCATGAAGGACTTCTGCAGCTCGCTCAAGAAGCCATCATCCGCGGAACGGATGTGCTGGTGGTCCATCCTACTCAGCTTCTGCTGAATACTTCAATATCTGAACTTGCGGAACGAGAACAGGTTCCCCTCATCTGGTTCAACGTCGGTCCTCGGGGTATGCTTGATCTGGAAGAATTTCCCGCCCTTTCGTATGTTGGATATGAACACTACGAAGGTGGTGAACGGGTTGGAGCGTTTTTAGCTGATTTTCTGGAAGGGGAAAGCCTGGTTGGAATACTGCGCTTGTTTACCGGGGATTACGCTGATGAGCGGCTTGATGGCGCGATTGACGTTTTGACAGAAAGGCGCCCCGACGTAGAATTTATGGAAGAATACGCTGAGGGTTCCCGCATCAAGGGAAATGAAATCGCTACCTCCTGGCTTACCGGTTTTCCAGAAATCAAGACGATTTTCGGTGGTAACAGTGCCTCAGCCATGGGGGCAGCCGCAGCGGTTGAAACGATAGGTTTAGATGTGGGAGTAATTGGTTATGGATGTATTCAGGAAGAGGTAGAAGCAATCCTTGACGGCAGGTTGTTAGGCTCCATTTTGCGGGATCCCTGGGATAACGGCCATATTATCGCCGATATTATCGTAAAATGGTGGGAAGGCCGCGAAGCTGAAATCGAACCCGCCTATGCCACATTCCAAAAGCTTATTTACAGCCCGGATCTCGTAATGGAATATGTAGATCCTTTGTACTGGCAACCCTGGGTTGATGAGTACGGAATGCCTGAGATCACCTGGCCGGAAGAAGAAAAGACTGATGCCGTGGTTCTGGAGGGTTGGCATGACCCGAACCATGTCGCCAACTGTACCTGGCTCGATAAATTCCGTCGTTAACAAATTCAAAAAAGAAAAGTACGATAAAAAGGGGTCGAAAGGCCCCTTTTTTTAACTAAGAGTATACCCCTTTTCTGCGTACTGTTTCCCACATGGCAAGAACGTTTTCAACCTTAACACGGTGGTGAATGCTGTTACTCGAAGCTGAAACATAGCGCCCTCCAGGCATGAACTTCTCGAGTACTTCTTCTACCTCTTCTACCAGTTGATCCACCGTGTAATCTGTAAGAGGAGCAGCGCAATTCACTCCTCCCATAACAGTGAGGTGGGGGTAGTGGTTTTTGGCTGCGATCATGTCCATTCCCGCCGCGGCATCGAAGGGATGGAGAGCGTCAATACCCGTATTAACGATATCATCGAGTATAGAGTTGATATTTCCACAGCAATGTTTGAAACACATACCTCCTTTTGATTTCACAGCCTGCACCACTTCTCGGAGACCGGGAATAATGTAGGTTCTGAATGCCTGGGGTGACATGAGTGTCGAGGCAGTGGTTCCATAATCATCCCCCAGGATAATAAAGTCGGCTCCCATCTCCACTGCCCGCTGCGCAATAGCGATATTATGCTCTACTGACATGTGCACAAGGGTGCAAACAAGGTCAGGGTTTTCGATGGTATCCATAAAGAATCGTTCCATGCCTCGCAAATAGTATGGGTAATTGAGGGCATCATGGAGGTGCATACCGACGAGTTTCTTCCCCTTGAAACGTTTGAGCAAATCGGCAAGTTCCCAGTAACGGCGTTCAGCGTAAGGGTCAGGAGGACGGTAGGTCTCGATATCAGAAGGATTGACGAGTGGACCACCGGCTGGCACGGAAACCGTCTCTCCACTATAATGCCTGACAATTCCCCATTCGTTGATATAGAGACCGCGATCGGCATCAAGTGGTTTCTCTTCGTACAATTTGGAAGGAGTTCCTGTGACAACTATATCAAGGCCGACTTTTTCGCAAAAGGTAGGATAATCGTGTGATCCGACGACTTCTTTGATAACGTTTTTGTCGATCAACAATTCAAAGGTTGGAACTCGATCCGGGATATCTCCATGTAATACCGTTAAAGCTCGCTCGTAAGAATTCATTATAAGAAAATCTCCATTTCAATATTTAATAACTCCGGGTCTAATTCCCCGCCGCTTGCGGCGAACTAAAATTTTTTGCTGTTGAGCATTGTATACCCCACTGCTTGCAGCGGGGCAGTTAAATTTCTCTTTTTTCCAAGTCTTGCGACAAAGGGGGAAAGTAACAGTTTTTACGCTGGTTGGGATTCTTTGCCACCGTATTTGAGGTATGCATAAGGAATCCAGATAGATATAAAGAGATTACCCATGAACAGCCCTATAAAAGGTATGAGCTGTAAAAGAAATCCCACCAGTACAATGAGAAGAACGGGGAAGAAATTAAATTCACTGAACAGGAAACGAAAAGAAAACTGGATTGACTTATCGAATGCGCTGTTCCTTTGAGCTGAATGAGGTATGCTCATTAGCAGAAGCGCTGCCAGCAGCAGGCCGGGGATAAGGAACAAAAAAGTTCCCAGGGACACAATAACGGAAACAATTATGAGGGTAACGGCCACATTGCCCATTTTTCCACTCAGTTGTACCCAGCTCTCCTGCAGACTCACTTTGCGACCTTCCATATGATCTTGCAGCATCAGGGTAATCCAGGCCATGGCGAATAATGTAACGATATAACTCACAACGGCAAATACGAATACCATCCAGTGAAGCCCTTGTAAAAGCACACCTCGAGCACCCAGCGGAAGCGCCAAGCCTACAATACTTGCGATCAGTGCGGGAATTATGATCACGGGTATGGTTCCCAGCAGAGAAAACGGGGTTTGGAAGGTTTCTGATAAGTTAATTCGGCTCATCCTGACTCCCTCCTTCTTGTAGTCTGTGTTCCTTTCATTGTATCTCAAGTTTTCATGCCCTGACAACCGATAAGAAACGAAAAACCTCAGAAAAAAAATTCTTTGAAAATAGCATGCACATATTGAATGTTTTCTCGCTGTATTCCGTTATGAGTGACCAAGCGAAAAGAACCGTCCATGGGTGGGTTGATTTTTACACCGTGTGACAAAAGGTAGTCTACCAGTTTTGAGGGGGAAAAATTTTGTTGGTAAACCGAGAAGAAAACCATGTTTATTTTCAGTTGCTCATGGTGTACCTCTATTTCTCTAACAGAGTCCAGGAGTTGTGCTAAATATCGTGCGTTCTCGTGATCTTCGGAAAGTCTTTTCACCATTTTGTGCAAAGCTACCAGTCCGGCTGCGGCAAGGTATCCAGCCTGGCGCATACCTCCCCCCATAAGTTTACGCATTTTGCGCGCTCTCTCAATAAACGATGCTCTTCCAGCTAAAATTGACCCGACCGGGCAACACAATCCCTTGGAAAGGCAAAACATCACTGAATCTGCGCATCGTGCGATCTGCGATGCCTCAACGCCCAGTACATGTGCAGCGTTGAAGATACGGGCTCCATCCAAGTGGACTGGAATTCCTGCTTTATACGCTGGTTCCGTCATAATATCTAAATTTTCCAAGGAAACGACTGTTCCGGAAGAATGAGCATTTTCCAGCGCCAAAAGTCCTGTACGTGGATAGTGAATATCTTTTTCTCGAATACGCAACCGGATATATCCGGGATCTACCACTCCATAGAGATCAGGAAGAGTACGAAGCTGTACGGAACTGATAACCGCTGCTGATCCTACTTCATGCTGAACAATATGGTTGCTTTCAGGGACCAGGATCTCGTCTCCCCGAAACGTATGGGTAAGGATTGCCACCTGGTTGGCAAAAGTTCCGGAGGGGACGAAAAGGGCCGCCTCTTTTCCCATGACCAAGGCACTTTCTTTTTCCAGCCGATTTACGGTTGGGTCATCACCGTAAACATCGTCTCCAACATCTGCCAGTCGCATCGCGTCAAGCATTTCATCAGTTGGAAGAGTTACAGTATCACTTCGCAAGTCGATGTGTTTTTGGTGTTTATGGTTGATTTGTGTGAACATGTGGCATTCCTCCAATTGTGAAAGCGTTTTAAGGCTAGCCGGGTGGTGTATTGAAGTGCCAGCGGTTATATAACCATCCCTGGTAGATCCACTGGTCAGGATGCTCTTGAATCCATTCGCTGATGATGCCATTACATCTTTTTACCGCTTCCTGCACTTCTTTTTTTCCCCCTGTTTTCACCAGGAAGGGGGGGTAAAAACGAATAATATGTTGACTGAGGTTGAGTGGGTTGCGGACTGTCCGAACGGGAAGAATTATGCTTTGGGTTTTCTGAGCGATGCGGATAGGAGCATAGGGGGTATTAGCCGGTTTTCCAAGGAAAGGCATTATACAACCTTGTTTTCCTCCGGGTTGGTCGAAAAGGACTGCGAGCATTGTGTTACGTTGCAAGCATTTCAGCGCTTCACGTAGAAAAGTATCCATCCAAATGGTCCGCAAACCAAAATCTTCCCGTAACTTGGTTAATGTTGAGGTCAGCCAGGGATCATCAAAGCGGGCGGCGATGGCATGTATCTCGTAACCTTGTTTTCCCATCCACGCTCCAATGAGTTCCCAGTTACCCAGGTGAGCGGATAACAGTATTATCCCCCTGTCACCTTGTGTGGCTTGTTTTAAATATTCTTTCCCCTCTATATGAAAAATATCTTGGGGGAGGGTTTTTCCCTTTGATAGAGCTAAGAGTTCAAGGAAACTGCGTCCCAGGTTCCGGTAAGAGGAACGAAGTATGGATGAAGCCTCAAACCTGCTTATGCCTAATAAATGACTACACCGTATTTCAGCTTTTTGTTTTCGCTTTCTTGAGAAAAGACACATCAACGTCCCTAAGGCTTCTCCGGTTTTCAGCAGGGAGCGTCTCCCAAGCACTGGCGTAATGGCGCGAAGAAAGGCAATACAATAACGGATACAGTGGCCTCTCACTTGACGGAGTAATCTCTTATCCATCATATGGGTGATTTCTTCCTCAAGAGATCAAAGATTTTTTTCCCTTCAGGGTTTCCACTTTTATTTCTACCACGGCCACCTTATCCAAGTTATCAAAAGACAGAGGAACATTGTCTGAGATATATTGTTTCATAAGAACAGATAGCCCTTCTTTTTTTTCTGCTCTCTTTTCCAATAACCGCAAGGTCCCCGTTCCGGTCACCATCCGGTAGTTGACACTCCAGGCGCAGGGAGTTTTTCCTTCCAGTATCGCAACATCGGTCGATACATGAAAGCTCACCTTACCGCCATATCTAGCAAGTCGTGCTGTATTCCCCTGGGGTGAAGAATGAAAATAGAGCTTTCCTTCACGGAAGCCGTAACACACTTGTACAAGGTAAGGTGCAGGTTCAGCGGGGAAAGCCAGGGTACATATACGGCCTTGCTGTAATATGTCTTCAAGTTGTGAAGTATCCTGTAGCACTCTTTCTTTTTTCATTGCTGGTTGTACCGGGGTTTCTTTGTCGTTATGTAATATTTCTTCATCCTCCGGTCTCCAGGGAGGGTCTACCAGGCACAAGAAGTCAATAGGCTTTTTGGAAAGAGTGTGGATAGATTGCATTGCTCCGGGAGGAATATATACGACTGATCCAGCTTGGACGTAGGCCTGCTGCCCGTTGACTGAAATTATTCCCTCTCCTGCGATGATATAGTACACTTCGCTGTTTTTCAGGCGGTGGGGGAGAGAGTTTTTTCCTGGCGGCAAACAAGCTCGAGCCAGGCTGTATCCAATACTGTAGTTTCCCTTTGCTGGATGAAGGTACTCGCGTAAACGAGTTCCGTCACCAGCTATGCATTCATTTAAATCACTGAAATGTTTGATTTCCATAATAATAGTATATCAAAAAGGATGCTTTATTCACTGGAGGAGGAGCCTGTTTTTTCGTAAAACAATTTGCGTACCCAGTTCTCTGGATAAGGAGATAAGTGTATCCGTTATACGTGACAGATCCTCTCCCTGGGCTATTTGGGGTTGACCGTTTTTTATCACTAATGGTATCAGATACGGTTCATGCACTCCAACTGCAGAAAGAGTGCAGGCAAAGAGAAAAGAATCCCTTTCTTCCGGCCGCCAACCATCGAATATGAAATTTCCCAGGCTGTATACGATATATCCCGTTCCGTAGCGCTCAATTCCCTGAATGAGGTGTGGGTGGTGTCCAAGAACCAAATCAGCTCCGGCTTCCACCAATGTACGGGCTTCGTCTTTTTGTGTCGGAGTAGGTCGAGGAGTATATTCTCTTCCCCAGTGCAAGGAGACCACAACAATATCAACTGTTTTTTTAACTTCCTGAATCTGTGAAGCTATGTTGTACGTGGGTTGGTTATTGATGGTCATTACTCCATGATTTGCTGCGTATTTTCCTTCCGGAAATGATGCAAAATAGGCAATATGTACTCCATTCTTTTCCTGTATGAAAGGTCGAGAGGCACACTCCTTGGTGCAACCGACTCCAATAGGAACAACATTGTTTGTTTGCAAGGTATATACCGTATCAGCAAGGGCTATGGGGCCATAATCGAGGGAATGATTGTTGGCAAGAGAGAGTACAGTAAAGCCAGCTCGGGATAAAACGCCTGCGAACAGCGGATCACCTCGAAAAATGATTGGTCCATCTGCCTTTGTTCCACGTTCAGAAAGGGGGGATTCCAGGTTTCCGAAGACCACCTCGAAAGTTTGCAGAAGAGGAGCAATCCTGGCAACAGGATATGAAGTACCGTGGGTTTCCATCATCTTGCGGATTCCCCTGTCAGGAAGAATATCTCCGCAAGCGGCAAAAGAAACACTGCCGGCAGAATGAGCGGGTATAATATGGGAAAAGCATATCATGGTAAGTACGAAATTGAAAATCAACACATTCCTGAAAATACAAGGTGATTTTTTCATTATTTTTAAGAAAGCTTGTGAATGAAGCCAGCCATCAATATAATTCCCGTCAGTTCATCTCGGATGGCAAAGAAAAAAGGGCGTTCAACGGTCATCTCAAAACCTGTTTCTATTGAGGTTGACACCTCACCCAAGGCTCCATCATCGATCTTTTCAACACCTTCATCCACATCGAGTCGAGATATGTGGGTGACATGGTTGAGAAAGATGTCAGGTGGTGTTGTGGCTATTCCTGAAAAGTCTGCTTCAGTGGATTGAAAAGCTCCGCCCATTCCCATAGCGGCGAGATAGGGTTCAAGCTCAATGTGAGCTTTGACCTGGAAACGTGGGAGGGTGAGGGAGCCGTTTGTTGTCGTGAAGCGGCCTAACCAGTTATTCCAATTACTGGTTGTGAGTTCCTTTGCGATATCAGTTAATTGCCGGTCTTCCTGCGGGAGGAATACATACATGCTCAAACGTTCCCTTCCATAGGGCAGAGCAACTGCTTGGAATAATTCGGTTTCCAGATATGCGAAATTTCCCTCCCTGCTCATCATAGGTATGGTTGATTCACCGCCTGTGGTTTGCAGGAAAACGCCGGGAAAGGTGCGTTCAGGTTGAAAGGTATCAGTCCAGGTACCTGAAAAGGAAACCGCACTCAAGAGCAGCATTAAAATATCTTGTTCTATTTTCAGCGGTACCTCAGCGATGAGCCCACGTGTTCTTCCGTCAAGCCAATTGTTGATGGTGTTTATTGACGAAGTTTCGGTAAAATCTATCTCTTTGACTGATGCCTGAAAAGAATTTTCGGCATTTTGTATAAATGTTTCCCGGGGTGAAATATCAACATGGTGCCAAAGCGAGACAGCGACATCAAAATGTACCAGGCTGTCCGCCTCCATGAGAGAATACAAAAGTGCAGTTGCCCCCCGCTCGATTTCATCCTTTTCAATATGGTTTATGCGCAGTGTTTTTGCCATGGATTCGCGTGTTTCATTTTCAGCTCCCATGGAGGCGAGGGTAAGAGATATAAATATTCCCATCGGGGATATGAGGAGGTTTTCTGCCGCCTGTTCATGAGCAATACGTGTCAAAAGATCGAAGCCAAAGAGATTAGCAGCACCTACCAATCTTGCGTCAATTCCCCGTTGTGGGGGGTATGCCCGTATGCCATCGCCACCCATGCAACCGGTCGAGACAAAAACCAGCGCCATGAGCACGAAAGCCAGCAATATTCGATTCGATAACATGTTACACACAATATCCTCCAAGAGTATTTTTTAACCACTTTTTACCGTTATATTTCTCTCACTGATTCAGACTACCATACTGCCGATTTCCAATCTACAGCTCATCATAATACAATACAGTGTAAACATTTGGAATGCGGGTTGAGGGAAACAATCACGCAGGGTCTCGTGTTGACGAGCATCGCCATTTTGTTTATTCTTAAGGTGGAGACAAACCTGTATAAACAGGTATTTATTGTAATAAGTAGGAGAGAAGAATGTCGCATGTAATTGAAAAAAAGTCAGCAGTACCAATTCATGTTCAGCTGCGTAAGATTATTCTGGACATGGTGACTGATGGCGATGTGAAGCCAGGCGATCGATTATATTCAGAAGCCGAGTTGTGCCGGAAATTCGATATCAGCCGCATGACGGTGCGCAAGGTAATAGACGATCTGGCCAAGGAAGGATACTTATACCGGGTAGCCGGCAAAGGTACATTTGTAGCCAAACCGAAGATTGTTGAAAAGTTGGCTTACCTGGTCACGTTTACCGAAGACATGTTGAACAGGGGGATGTGTCCGGGATGCCGGGTACTGGAGCGGAAAGCTGAAAGTCCTCCGCCGAAAATAGCTGAATATCTTGACCTGCATAAAGAAGAACGGGTTATCCGGGTCAAGAGATTATTACTGGCTGATGAAGAGCCAATTTGTTTACAGGAGGCATATTTACCCTGGAGGCTTTTCCGGGGATTTATGAAGGTCTCTGAAGAAGAAATTCTGCACCGGGATATGTGTGATATACTGAATACGTTCATTATCCATCCTGTTGCCTGGGCCAGGCAGACCCTGGAGGCGGTTACCTTGCAAAAAGAGGAAGCGGGGTTTTTGCGGGTTCCAAGCAATGCTCCCGGTTTGCTGTGTGAACGCATTACATATGATGAAGCGGAAAGACCCATAGAGTACATCACCTTCCTGTATCGTTCAGACCGCTATAAATTCATGGTAGGTTTAATCACTCCCAATCACCGTAGCCGTTCTTTCTGATATTTTCTGTACGTAAACGTTTTGAAAAGGGGAGAGGAGTTTCTTGACACTGGTAATAACTCATTGTAACCTGTATATACAGGATGATGAATTATACGTATAGTTTTTTAAATTATCTTTTCGAGGAGGTGATAGATTTAACCTTCGTGTTTCAGATGTTATCAATCAGAAAAAAATCTTTCAAAGGGAGGGTTTATCATGAGCAAGAAACTTAGCAGGGTTATGATTGTATCGGTTGTTTTTCTGTTGGCTATGGTTTTTGGAGCGACAGCAGGAGCCATGGAGATCACTTTCTGGCATCACGAAGCTCCCGCACACCGGGTGGCAGCGTTTCAGCAGGTGATTGACCTGTTCGAGGAGGAAAACCCCGGAATCAACGTAACGCAGGAAGTCGTGATGTGGGATGATGCCTGGGTGCGGACACTCTCTGCAATCGAAGCAGGCACTCTACCGGATTTTCAATTTTCCATTCCTGATCTCATGATGACCGTGTACCAGGCCGGTGCGGTGGAGCCTATCACCGACCTCGTGGAAGAGATTGACGAAGCTTACGAGCTGTTTCCTGCCCAGCGGGATATGTACCTTCATGACGGTGAGTATTGGGGATTGCCGGTTTTCACCATGGTGATGCTGTGGACCTATCGCCCAAGTTTCCTGGAAGAATTTTTAGGAACCACCGAACCTCCAAAAACCTGGGATGAAGCACTCGATTATACCCGGACTATTACCGATTTAGGTGAAGATGATGTATTCGGTATCGGACTTGGCGGTGCCAAGAACTTGATGACTACCGAACAAGCCTACATATTTTTAAACACCCTGGGAGCCAAATTTTTCGATGAAGACGGCAATGTCATCTTTGACAACCCCCTCACCGTTGAGGCGGTTGACATGTACAATGAATTTTTCCAGTACAACCCGCCCGGAGCCGAAGCCTGGTCATGGGGTGAGATTGAGCTTAATATCGCCGCTGGCGTCATTGCTCAGTCACCGTATTTTGCCGGTGTTCAGAAGCGTTTCCACGAAGAATTCGATACCGATGACTATGCTGCAGCACATATCCCCTTTCATGAGGGAAGACGGGGAACTATCACCTATCCGAACGAGGTGCATATCTACAGCCAGACTTTTGAGGATCCAGAGAGGTTGGAAGTGGTGAAAAATTTCATCCGCTTCATGATGCGGCCGGAGATCAACTACATTCTCACCGCAGTTCAGGAGCCGGGTGGGTTTTATCCAACGACGGTAGCTGCATCCCAAGCTGACGAATATTGGAGTGATCCAATTGTCGCCCGCTTCGAGAATATCCACCGGGTGGCCTTCGAAGCGCTGGCTGATTATGCGAACCTCTATGGTTTCGAATACGGCCGCTGGGTGAACCTGGGCATCGGAGACATAACAGGGGCGGATGTTCTGGCTGACGTGATCCACCGCGTCGTCACCGGTGAAATGACCACCGAAGAAGCGGTGGCTTGGGGTCACGCTGAAATGGAGCAATACTCTGTTCCAGTGCCCCGTTGATGTAAATGAAGGGAACACATTGCATTCTCCACTCTCCCGGCATCGAGCCGGGAGAGTGGTATAAATACACTTTATGCAGGTGAAATAATGAACCTTGCACGAAAAGATCTCAGGGAATATTTGTTCCTCCTGCCGGTTTTTTCCTTAATACTTGTAATTTTTGCCTATCCATATATTCGAACTTTTTACCTGTCTTTTTTCAACGTGCGTTTCGGTGTGCCGGAGATGCACTATGTAGGTCTTGACAATTTTGCAAATCTCATGACAAACACCACCTTCTGGCAGGCCTTAAGCCGCAGTTTCGTCTGGGCAGGGGGAAATCTCGCTATTCAACTGAGCATCCCTCTCGGGATCGCTCTTCTGCTCAACAAAAAGATCAGGGGAATACATATCGCACGAGCGCTTGTAATGCTTCCCTGGATTGTACCGGCCGTGGCTATTGCCGTATGCATGCGCTGGATGTTGCTTCCACGCATCGGCATTATTAATGAAATCCTCTTGAGAACAGGGTTGATGGACCAGCAAATGCATTTTCTGGGTTCTACGGCTACAGCCATGCCGACGCTTATTCTCTTAAATTCATGGAAGTTTATTCCCTTTGGGACCTTGCTCATTCTTTCCGCTTTGCAATCAATTCCC
>SKXZ01000221.1 GCA_007128145.1 Candidatus Nitricultor lacus
AAAAACAAGGTATTGATATAGTAATCAAGCTGAGTAAAGTCCGCGGGAACGAGAGCAATACCGGCAATGTCGGAGCGCTTCAGAAAATCCTCAAGCAACTGGATTTGCTGGGTAAGATTATGGCCTTCTGTCCGGTAAGTTTCAATCGTAATACCAAAGCGGGAAAGAGCGTTGGAAGCTATACAAATCCCTCTTTCAACATCTTTCCAAAACATATCGTTTCGTGGGAAAATTACAGCGATGCGGTTTGTATCCGACAGGGAATGAAGTGGGGAACCAGAAAAAAGGTAGCCTGTTTCAAGAGCGGTTTTCAAAACCAGTTGTCTTACTTCAGCTGTGAAACGGCCTTTATTGTTGAGTACACGGCATACAGTTGATACTGATAGATTCAGCTGCGATGCAATATCGGAAAGAGTAACTTTTTTGCGCATCTTTCCCCTCCAGATGTACATAACGCAATAATACTTATCTGCATGTCATTTGTCAAATAATAATTTTCACAGATTTTAATAAATTATTAAATGAATATTTATTCTTTTGCTCATCATGTTACTTATCTCATCTGGAAAGGAAATTCATTAGTCTTACCTAGATTGTAATCACTGAGAACAGGCATTGCCGAAAGGAAATTTTACATCTGTTCCTCACAGCGTATTGCAAGGAAACCGAAAGGAAAACCTCAGCGTGAACACGCTGGCCGGTCGAACCATGTCACAGTAAGGTTTGATTTTCAACACACTCTAAATAGAAGCAGTCGTCCCACTTGGTATGCTGTTTCCTCAACAAGTTGTGGAGCCCTGGCAATGGCTTCTTCTAAAGTGCACGGACCGTCAATTACCGATAATACAGCTAAAAGGTTTTCTGATACTTCCTGTGTCACGTTATAATCTACGTTCCCTGCCAGTAACACCACAGGCTTTCCAAATCGTGAACATAGGGAAAGAATCCCGTTCACCGCTTTACCGCTGAGGGTTTGAGTGTCCACCTTACCTTCTCCACTCATTACAAGATCAGCTCTTTTCACTTTCTCTTCGAGCCGTAAAGTATCCATGATAAATTCTATTCCAGAGATAATTCGTGCTTCCAGCAAGGCATAGAATCCTGCAGCAATACCACCTGCAGCCCCTCCCCCCGGCATATCAGAGATTTGCGAACCGGTGGTTTTTTTCACAATATCTGCAAAACGGCATAAACCTTCTTCAAGAATGGCTACTTCACGCGTTCCAGCACCTTTCTGCGGTGCGTATACTCTGGCAGCTCCATTTACCCCGCACAGAGGATTCTTAACATCTGTAGCCACAATAATTTCCTTGCCGGTTACGAGTGGGGAAAATCCTGATACATCGATATCGTGTAAGCCTATGAGGCTTCCTCCACCAGGTTGGAGCTCCCGGTTATCACTATCCAAAAACCGAATACCCAAAGCCTTTAAAGCACCCATTCCTGCATCACTGGTAGCGCTTCCACCGACTCCCACAACAATTTTTCTTACCCCCAATGCACAGGCATGGAGAATTAACTCCCCTACCCCGTAGGTATCCGCTTTTAGAGGGTCTCTTTTATCCGGGGGAATCAAAGGTAAGCCAGCGCATTGTGCCATTTCCACAACCGCGGTTTCACCATCGTTCGAAATCAGAAACTGAGCAGACACTTCTTCTCCCAGAGGACCTCTCACCCTGGCATCATGTAACATACCGGCACCGCCCAGAAAAAGTGCTTCTATGGTGCCTTCTCCTCCGTCAGCCAAGGGAATGCTTTCTATATGAAAATTTTCACCAGAGCGGAGAAGTCCCCTTTCTATCTCCTCACACACTTCTCTACTTGTGAGACTTCCCTTGAAGGAATCCGGACATACAAGAACTCTCATTTTTCCATCCTTTCCTTTTTTATGCCTAAAAAAAGCAAAAAAAATCCCGGGGGATAAACCCCCGGGAAAGAGATAAATGAATCTCAAAAGATTTTTAAGCAGCGGAAATATTCGCGTTCATAACGGTTGTTCTTTTCCATGCCGTCTTTGAGATTACCGCTCCAGAATACCTTGGGTTCTTGACCATGGGCCAATATATACCGAATCGCTTCTTCTTCGATTCGGCGAACCAGGTATCCATACGTAATAGTCGAAATCGGATTGATAGGGGTTCCCAAACCAGGTATTGTTTGAACCGAGTCACCCACCGGATTATAGTCATCAATATACAGATCGCATATCTCGCTCATATGCTTCTTGCTGGGATGGCGGGTAAAGTGATCCATGGGTATAGCTTCATGCCAGGCCACACTCGATACCCCGATGACGTAAGCCCCTCGTTCTTTCGAAGCCATGCATGCTTCTATACAGGCGTTGTTTACACCTATGTTATTGAACACAATCACAACATCATCTTTGCCAATCTGATACAGGTCAATAAGCTCGGTAAAATAACCGGCCAATCGCTCTAAGCGGATACTCCGCGTTCCCCCCGCAAAAGGAGATGTAGAGATATCCAGAATTCCGTCAACCGGCACCAATGCACCGGCCCGATGCACCATATCCATCACCGGCATATAAGTGTGGCCGCCGGTCCCGACAGCATAGATTACCTCGTCCTGCATCAGGCGTTTCCCGATAACCTCTCCCGCTTTTTTGAAATTTTCGGCTTGCCCTTCCTCCAGTTTATCCAGAAATTCTTTGCATATTTCCAGAAAGGGTTTATCTGCGGGATAATTCTTGAGAAACTCGTTATCTACTTTTGGTGCCATGGAATATTCCCCCTTTTGTTTAATTCTCTTGAGTGTAGAATTCAGTGAAGCTCCAATGCTCTTTGATAAAGGCTCTCAAGGTAGGCTCCGTCTTCATCCACATCGCTGAAACCGGCAAAATAGACAGTAAAACCAATACTCTCCTCGGGAGCCAGGGTAATTGTCGAGGAAGTGCTGGAAAGAGAAATATACGAATCAGCGCCCCGCTGATCTTCGAACTCGACACCCCACGTCCACCACTCAGCTCCCATAAAGAGGTCGGAAGAATTCCAAAACTTAACCATCGCCGCTTTTTCACCCGGATGGTAAATCCCGATTGCAGGTATATCGGGGTCGGTAACAGCTCTCAGCCGTATAAATTTCTCGATGTCCGTCCAACGGTCGAGGGAATCAGGCCAGGGAAGAACGTCTCCCTCATCACCGAGCCAACCTTCGAGGCTTTGCAGAATTTCCGCTTCCGCAGCAGGTATCAGTAACTGCTCACCTGTTGCATCAACACCGGTATCAAAAACAGTAAAATCTGACAGATCAAACTCAGCTTCGCGCCTCCCCGAGGTATTCGTGATAAGCACTTCGATCTCTACGAGGGGCGAGTTTTCACTTACCCGCACCCAGGCTTCCGTCAGGGTGCGTAAAAACATATCACTTCCCCATAGGTACACTTCTGCCAATTCTTCTTCAGCACGAGTGATTTCGTACTCGAGGTCATAGGGCTGGCGGTCCCTGGTATTCCACGGAACAGAAAGAAAATATCCTCCAAATTCCACCACATGCAGGCCTCCTGGAAGAACCATCGGGCCAGGCCGGTAATTTTGATAAAGGTAAGGAACCTCTCCGTCCTTGAGTATATAGCTTGAGAGTAATCGCCCGCGATTGGGGAGTACCCGTATCGTGATGAGGTCATTTTCTATCTCGATGATATCCGGTTCCGTGCGAGTAGTGGCCAATTCAGCCACCGGGAGGACATACACACCTTCGAGCACTTCGGTATGCACGCTCCCGTATGCGGGCACACTGACAAAGATTAACGAAAAGAGAAAGGTAAAAACTCCTACTATCAAAGACCTTCTTATGTCCATTTTACGTCCACCCCCAATATATTCATTCTTTCACCGCTCCAGCGGTGAATCCCTTAATGAAGTAACCGGACACGGGAAGGAATATTAAAAACACCGGCAGCATGATCAATAGAGAACCGGCCAATAACGGCCCCCATTCGATATACTGTTCCGCTGTAAAAGTCGCGAGCCCCAAAGGTCCTGTCTTTTTCATGCTCGAGCTGATAAGCACGAGGGCAAACATGTATTCCCCCCAAGAGGTGATAAAAGCATAAGCACCCGCGGCCACCAGTCCCGGAGCAGCAAGCGGCATAACTATGCGGGTGAAAACGGTAAACAAACTGGCTCCTTCGAGACTTGCAGATTCTTCGAGATCACGGGGAATATTTTCGAAAAAAGAAACCAATAGCCAGGTGCAGAAAGGCGAAACCAACGCGGTATATACTACCACAAGACTGAACAGATTATCATGGAGACCGACTGATGCGAACATCCGGTGCACCGGTACCAAAAGAACGATGGTGGGGAAAACATAGAATAGTAAAAGCATGCGGGAAATAAGGCCGCTTTTGAGTCGTTTACCCCGTGCAATACCGTAACCGCTTACAGCCGCAACGCCAAGGGAAAACACCACGGTACCAAGAGACACGATCAAGCTGTTCGTGAGAAAGCGGGGGAAATCTCTTACGGGTGTGCGCGCAAAAAGCAAGGTCTCGTAGCTCGACCAGGTCGGATTTTGCGGAAAAAACGTGGCCCGTCCCATGATTTCTACCAAGGGCTTGAAAGAAGAAACGAAAATATGGAAAAAAGGCCACAGCATGAGCAATAAAACGATACAAATCACAAGGATTGATAGCACTTTATTTGATGTTCGTTCCCGCAGGGCACTCATTATGTATTGTCTCCTCAGCTCTTCTTCGGGGCAAGTACCCGAAAATACAGGATTCCAAATATCAGGAGCAATATCGCTATAAAGACCGCCATGGCCGAAGCTTCCCCCAAACGGAACGTTCGAAATGCAGTGCGGAAAATAAGTACGGGTAAGGTCTGCGTCGATCCACCCGGTCCACCTTGCGTCGTCAGCCAGATGAGATCAAAAATATTAAAATTCCATGCAAAGGCTATGAAACCCACAAACCAGATCATAGTACCCAAAAGGGGAAAGGTGATATACCGGAAAATCTGTAAACCTTTCGCTCCATCAACCGCTGCTGATTCGTACACACCCACGGGAATT
>SKXZ01000061.1 GCA_007128145.1 Candidatus Nitricultor lacus
CTGGGTAGGTCTTTTTGAGGCTCAGGCTATTCTTTTGGGATTACAGGAGGTTAAAACCCCCCGGCCACTTACTCATGATTTAATGGCTACCGTAATTTCCGGTTTGGGCGCTGAACTGGAAAAGATTGTTATCTCCAAGATAGAAGACAATACCTTTTATGCTATTTTGTATATGAAAAGTAACGGACAGGAACTAACAATCGATGCCCGGCCAAGTGACTGCATTGCGCTCTCATTGCGTACGGGGACTCCGATATATATTTCCGAGGAAGTGCGGAGTTCAACATCCGTTGCGATGGGCGAAATAGACGATAAAGAAATCGAGGAATTTGGAAAATTTCTGGAAGGCTTGAAACCAGATGAGCTCCAAAAATATTTGGGGTTGGAAAAGTAAGCCATTCATTGGAGTGATAGGCGCGCAATATCCATCTCCATCGTTGGAGAAGGTTGCTTATGCGGTGGGAAGAGAAATCGCACGCAAAGGAGCGGTTCTCATATGTGGGGGCCTGGGAGGGGTCATGGAGGCTGCCTGCAAGGGGGCAAAAGAAGGGGGTGGTTTTACGGTAGGGGTATTACCGGGAGAGAATCCAGCAGGAGCTAATCCTTATGTTGATTTGCCCCTTCTTACCGGTATGGGGGAAGCCCGAAATCTTATAATTGTGAACACAGCCCAAGCCTTGGTGGCTTGTGGTGGGGCGGAAGGGACATTGAGTGAAATTGCTTTTACCCTGAAAAGAGGTAAAATCCTCGTAGGTATTGACACATGGAAAGTGGTTGACCCCGGTGGGAAAAATAACTATTTCCCCCGGTTTACCAACGCGGCTGATGCGGTAGGATATATTTTTAACCGTTTGGGGGGGATGGAATGCTGAACGAGGAAAACCAGATTGACCAGATCCGGGTCAGTATCGCAGCAGTTTTAGATTATGTGACCCGGATCATCACGGAGACTCCTGGTGTAGTTGGCTCACATTCCCGCATCTTACGAAACCTCAAGATATCCTCAGGGGGAGAATATCTCGCCCCTTCAGAAAAGATCGACCTTCACAATGTTTCACTCCAGATTGATATTGTTCTTACAGTTGACTCACAATACAACTTTGGTGAAATAGCAAACCATGTTCAAAAAAAAGTCTTTCATATGGTACGCGATGAACTCGCTCTTCCCTTGAAAAAGGTAAATATTGAGATTGCACGCGTTGATTGGTCAGCGGAAAAAAAAGAAAGGAGGCGATGAGCCATGTACAATCCTGAAGGCTTGTGCCAAGTATGTCGGTATTGTGATGCGGAAATGAAAAAGGAGGGAGTGTATCGATGCTTGTTGGGAGAAAAGAAAGAACGAATGCAGCCGGTTGACCGGTGTGATTACTTTTTTCCTGATCATCTCGCTTACCAGGAGAATACTCGAACCTGTCCTTGATCGACAGTGGGTGATAAAAGTTTACAATATTTAAAACTTCAGGGATTCCGTCCCCGGAAAGGCCAGGGGCAGCATTTCCTGATTAACAAAGGTGTTTTGACTGCTATTGTCCGGGAGGCTTGTCTTTCCCCTCATGACGTGGTGATTGAGGTGGGTACCGGCCCAGCGAACCTCACAGAAGCCCTGGCCCGGAATGCCGGTCATGTTTTTACCTTCGAAACCGACCGTAGGCTATCTGCTTTCGCTTCTCAGAGGCTCCATAAATATTCAAACGTCACTCTATTGGAGAAAGATTTTCTTTCCACCGACCTTACAAAGCTTCTCTATTCCTTCTCTTCTTTTACTCTTAAGGCGGTGGCAAACCTGCCCTATACCATTTCTTCGCCAGTTCTTTTTTCCTTCCTGGAAAGTCGGCTGCCATGGGAACTTCTTATTTTCATGGTGCAGAAAGAGTTCGGTGCTCGGCTGCTCAGTCCACCCGGGAAAAAGGAATGTAGCCCCCTTTCCCTGGCCACGCACCTGGTAGCCAGGGTCGCAAAAGTCATAGGGGTGTCTCGGGGGTCTTTCCATCCTTCCCCGAAAGTCGACTCAGTGGTAGTGAAGCTCACGCCCCGTGATGATCGTCCGGATTGGGAAACATATCAAAGGACTATGAAGCTTGCACGTATGGCTTTCCAACAAAGGCGTAAAAAATTGTCCCGTACACTGAAACACATTTTCAGAGACGGAAACCTCCTGACAGACTGTCTCAAGGACATGGGACTTGAAGAAGGCGTACGTCCTGAAAATCTTACCAGGGATGACTGGCTTACCCTGGAGAAGTATTATAAAAAGGAGCTAACTTTCCGGGATTCTGAATTCTAAATTCAAAATTCAGAATAAAAGAAAGGGGAAAACACTGGGGGGAGATTATGGTTATTGGTTGCCTTTATGGAAAATATTATGTATAATATAGGTAAAAAGATTTCCCGCAGGATGATGAGGTTTGGCAGTTCAAAACGTTACACAAATCAAGGACTACATGAGTTTAATAATTGGCAGGGAAGTCGTCATCGAGGTCAACAAGGGCAGGAAGAAGACCGTGGTAAGGAAAGGCGTTATAGAAGAAACCTACCCTTTTTTCTTTACCTTGCGGATGGACGTTGACGGATCCTGCCAGCGGGTATCCTTTAACTACGTCGATATTCTCACCAAAACGATTGAATTAGAAGTGTGTAGCTAAAGGCTGCTTATTTTCAGCTTTTTGAGAGCATAGCTTGTGTCCTCTCGTGGCGGTTTTTCTTTTCCTCTTTTCAACTCTTTTCTCTGTCATGTACAATGAACTTGATGGAAAAATATGTGCATTATCCCTTCAATGTAGACATTCAGGAAGCAAAGAAAATCCAGGAAGAATTACGCACCCGTGTTTTCTTCCGATTTCCCTTCCGGACTGATGCCGTGGAAAGAATCGCGGGAGTAGATGTTTCTTACGATAATGAAGGCCATGCGCTGGCAGCAGTGGTGATTTTCGCGTATCCATCACTTAAGGTAATCGATGTGGTCATGAGCCGGAGCCGCCCTGTTTTTCCCTATGTACCAGGATTCCTATCTTTTCGAGAAGGTCCTGCCATCGAGGAAGCTTTCTCGAAGATACGCATTGCTCCTCAAATAATATTTTTTGATGGACAAGGATACGCACATCCACGATTCTTTGGTCTTGCATCCCATATGGGAGTTTTGTATGGGGTCCCGACGGTTGGGGTAGCAAAGAAGAAACTGGTGGGAAGTGGGAATATTCCTCGGCTTGAGCGGGGTGCATATACATGGCTTATCTATCGGGGGAGAAGGGTGGGTGCCACTTTGCGAACCCGTACCAATGTGAAGCCTGTTTTTGTATCACCCGGTCATTGTATGGGCTTGCTGCAAGCAGTGCGCTGGGCCATGCGCGTGACAGGGAAGTACCGGATCCCTGAACCTACCAGGCTCGCACACATGCATTCACGTGATGTTGAAAAATTTACAGGGGGTCGATCCATATGAATCACGATCCGTTACGGGGTCCTGTTAATAATGAGGAAAAGCAACAGGATAAGGTAGTGATAACAGTGGTGGGAAAGGACCGGGTTGGCATAATCGCCGGTATTACGGGTTTTTTAGCTTCCCACCAAGTAAATATTGAGGATATTACTCAAAAAATCCTCGGAGAATATTTTACCATGATACTGGTTGGGGATATCTCCCGGACCGCTATTTCACTTGGTGAGCTAAGGGAAGCCCTGGTTCGGAAGGGTGAGGAAATCGGTGTTCAGGTCTATATGCAGCACGCCGGTGTGTTCCGGGCAATGCATCGAATCTGATGAGTCGTGGTTTTACCGGCATCGGAATTTCCAATAAAGTGATTACGGGGGGTGGAGCGTGCTCTTCGACCGATCAGAAATTTTAGAGACATTACGGATGCTCGAAATAGAAAATTTGGATGTTCGTACAGTGACTCTTGGAATGAATCTCCTGGATTGTCGGGATGCCACCATGAGAATGACCAGCAAAAATGTAGTGGCCAAGCTCCGGCATGTTGCCGGCCATTTCAGCCAAGTGGTGGATGAAGTGTCAGTAACTTATGGAATACCCGTTGTGAATAGGCGCATAGCTCTTTCTCCGGTAGCCCACCTTTTGGAAGGAAGAGAGGGAGAAGAAGTTATGGAGTTCGGTCGGAAAGTGGATGAGGAAGCAAAGCGTTTAAAAGTGGATTTCGTAGGTGGATTTACCTCTCTGGTCCAAAAGGGCATAACCCCTGGGGATCGTCTGTTGATGGATTCGCTGCCGGCTGTACTGTCTACTACCGAAAGGGTATGCGGTTCGGTTAACCTGGCTTCCAGCATGAGCGGTGTGAATGTTGAAGCCGTGCTCCGCATGGGGCGGATTATCAAGGAAACTGCCCAGCTGACCAGTGGTGCACGGGGAGTAGGATGTGCCAAGATGGTTGTTTTTGCCAATGCTCCGGAAGATAATCCTTTCATGGCTGGAGCTTTTCATGGGACAGGAGAAGCGGATGTCGTGATAAATGTCGGGGTGAGTGGGCCGGGTGTGGTGAAGGAAATGGTTCGTCGCCATCCGGATGCGGATTTGGGGGAACTTGCGGAGATTATCAAAAGAACAGCTTTCAAGATTACCAGGGTAGGAGAGCTCATCGGCCGGGAAGTGGCACGTTCTCTTGGTGTTCCATTCGGTATCGTCGATCTTTCGCTGGCTCCAACATCCCGCGCGGGGGATAGTGTTGCTGAAATCCTTGAAAGCATGGGTATCAGTAAATGCGGAGGGTGGGGATCGACCCTTGCGTTAGCGATGCTGACAGATGCTTGTAAGAAAGGGGGTGCGATGGCTTCTTCCTCTGTAGGAGGTCTAAGTGGAGCATTCATACCGGTGAGCGAGGATGCAGCTATGAGCGCTGCCGCAAAAGAAGGGGCATTGAGTATTGAAAAGTTGGAGGCTATGACAAGTGTTTGTTCGGTGGGGATAGACATGGTCGCTTTGCCTGGGGATACATCACCTGAAACTATTTCCTGCATC
>SKXZ01000112.1 GCA_007128145.1 Candidatus Nitricultor lacus
AAAAAATGGTATTGCTGATGGGTGCTTCAGCGATTATCATGAGTAACCTGCTGGCTATATTTTCCGCAAGCCCATGGGGGTTTTACGCGGCTTTTGCGCTTTTCGGTGTCAATTACAGTGCAATTTCGGTGGGAGGGTTGGCCATTCTGCTTGATTTTGCTCCTCTGGGTGAGCGTAGCGGCTATGTTGCCCTGGGTTCTTTTATTTCATGGCTTCCCTCTTTTTTTGCACCTTTAATGGGAGGAATTATGGCTGATTTTGTCGGATATCAGGCGGTGTTTTGGCTCACGCTCATATTTAACGCGGCGGGTCTTTTATGGCTCTTTTTCGGAGTGAGGGAACCAAAGGTATTTGCTGACTTTGCCCCAGAGGAAAGAACTTGAGATGGCGGCTTTTCTCATGGTTCAGGGAACCGGTTCCGGGGTTGGAAAAAGTGTTCTCGCCGCGGCGTTATGTCGGATATTCGCACGTCGAGGATACCGGGTAGCTCCTTTTAAAGCGCAAAATATGTCTCTCAATTCCGGGGTTACCTCACAAGGTGAAGAAATGGGACGTGCTCAAATACTCCAGGCTCAGGCTGCCTTCACTGAACCCGATTCCCGCATGAACCCTGTGCTACTCAAACCTGAAGCAGATACAAGGTGTCAGGTTGTGGTGCGGGGAAAGGTATGGGATACGCTTCAGGCTTCTTCATATTATCGCCGGGGTGGTGATTTATGGCCTGTAGTTGTCGATAGTCTGCGATCTTTAGGTCGCGACTTCGACCTGGTGATTATAGAAGGAGCCGGTAGCCCGGCTGAGATTAATTTACGTCATGTTGACATCGTCAATATGCGCGTAGCACGGGAGGTCAATGCTTCGGTAATTCTGGTTGGTGATATCGAAAAAGGTGGGGTATTCGCCTCTCTTTATGGGACATGGGCACTGCTTGCCGAAAGTGAGCGTAATCTCATAAAGGGATTTCTTATCAATAAGTTTCGGGGAGACGCATCTATTTTGCGACCCGGTTTAGAAGAGATCGAAAGACTTACATCCATACCGGTCATAGGAGTTTTACCTTTCACCGAACTTTCCCTGGACGATGAGGATGCTTTCATGGGACGTCCCATGCGGAATCCAAAACATGAAAAAAAGGGTATGTTGCGGATTGGCGTGATACGGCTGCCCCATCTTTCCAACTTCACTGATTTTCAGCCTTTGGAAGAAGAACCGGACCTGCAGGTGGAGTTTGTTTCTTATCACAAACCTTTAGATGGATATGACTTGGTGATTCTTCCGGGAAGCAAGAATACAATAGGTGACCTCAAGGAACTCATTCAAGCGGGATTTCGAGAAAAACTTTATGCCTATTTGCAGGAGGGGGGGGCAGTGTTGGGTGTGTGCGGAGGATTCCAGATGTTGGGGCAAAGACTGCGTGACCCTTTAGGAATTGAAGGAGAAACAGTATCTGAATGTGGCCTTGGGATATTGGACACGGAAACAGGTCTGGCGTCTAAAAAAACCTTAAAGGTTGTGGAGGGTTTTTCTCCTCCATTTAGTAATGCTCCAGTCAAGGGCTACGAGATCCACATGGGAGAAAGCGCTTTTTCACAACCTTATCCTCCTCTTTTTCTATTGGGAAAAGAAACAGGAAATGAAACAGGAAAAGAAATGAAGAGAGAGGAGGGGGTAGCGTATCAGCAGGTTTTCGGTACTTACCTTCACGGCCTTTTTGATCAACCGGTATTTCGTCGGGCTTTTCTCGATCACTTACGTGAGCGAAAAAATCTATTACCTGTCAAGAAGGTTTTACGTCCATGGCAGGAACGGATGGACAAGGAACTTGAGCGAATCGCCGATATATTCACAAACGAGGTGGCAATGGAAAGAGTTGAAAGCTGGTTATGGGGAAATGAATGATCGCAGGAGATATGTCGTGGCTTGAAAAAGCACACCCCATTTACTATACTGCCAGAAAGGCTCCCTGGGGAGGGGATCCTTCCGGGCCCACTCTTGAAAACCCGTGGATGCCTGCGATCCAAATCCATCTGGCGGAGGTCATAATGAACGAAGGCTGTTTCTATATCACTACGCCTATTTACTATGTAAACGACGTCCCACATATCGGACATGCCTATACCACGTGTGCAGCTGACATATTAGCCCGTTATTTCAGGTTGCGAGGTCAACGGGTCCTGTTTCTTACAGGAACAGACGAGCATGGGCAAAAAATCGTAAAGGCGGCCCGAGAGGCCGGTCTTACTCCACAGGAATTGGTGGATCGGGTTGTGGTACGTTTCCAGGAGTTGTGGAAGATAATGGATATTTCCCACGATGATTTTATCCGTACCACGGAAGAACGCCATATCCGTACAGTACAGGCTCTCTTTCATAACCTGAGTGAAAGAGGGTTGGTATACAAAGGGGAATACGAAGGATGGTATTGTGTCCCCTGTGAGACATTCTGGCCGGAAAACCAGCTTGATGAGCGCAAGGTTTGTCCTGATTGTGGAAGGTCTCTGGAGAAGTTGAAAGAAGACAGCTACTTTTTTGCCTTGTCCAAATTTGAAAAACCACTGCTCGAATTTTTTTCTTCTCAACCTGATTTTGTAATGCCTGAAAGCCGTTATAACGAAATTATGAGTTTTATTCAGGGTGGCCTGAAAGACCAGAGCATATCCCGGGTCGGCTTAAACTGGGGAGTGCCGGTACCGGGCGATCCTTCGCATACTTTTTATGTATGGTTTGATGCATTGATCAACTACCTGAGCGGAGTGGATTATGTAGATAGAGAGGAAAAGTTTTCCGATTTTTGGCCTTCGGTAGTCCACCTGGTAGGAAAAGATATCCTGCGTTTCCATTCGGTTTTGTGGCCTGGTATGCTTGTGGGAGCGGGCATACAGCCTCCACAGCGTGTATTTGCCCACGGCTGGTGGACGATCGAGGGAGACAAAATGTCGAAATCAAAGGGGAATGTGGTGGATCCTTACCAGGTCATCGATACTTATGGAGCAGACCGTTTTCGATATTTTATGATGAGGGAGGTCACTTTCGGACTGGACGGTGATTATTCCGAAAGAGCCCTGATTGAACGCTGTAACGCTGATCTCTCTGACAATTTCGGTAACATGGTTCACCGGACCCTGAAAATGCTTGATAAATACCGGGGAGGAAAGATATCCCGTCCCGTTTCATACAGTGACGGAGAATGGGAGTCACTCCTGGAGGAAGTTATAGGAAAATTTGAATTCTCTATGAATCGCTTTGCTTTCGCTCAAGCCTTGGAACAGGTATGGAGGCTGGCGCACGCTGGCAACAGGTACATTGATAAAAAGGCTCCCTGGAAGCTAGCCAAACTTCCGGATAAGCAGGAAGAGCTTGATACTGTTCTCTACAGGTTACTTGATTGTTCGAGGTTACTTACCCTCTTTGTTTTCCCCTTTATTCCCAGGGCAGCGGGGAAATTGTGGGAAATGTTGGGCATGGAGAAACTGCTTGAGGAACACCGAATACCGGAAGATCTTGTCTGGGGGAAAATCCAGATGTTCAAACCACGTGAAGCTCAACCTCTTTTCCCCCGTATTCTGGATGACGAAGACCGTTAAAGAGGTAGAGAGAGGAGGTTAGATGAAAGTGCTACAGGAGATCCATTTGGAAGAATTTCAGAAGCTTGACCTCAGAGTAGCTGAAGTGTTGGAAGCAGGAAGGCTAGAAGGAACTAGGGCTCTCCTGCGTTTGAAGATTTCACTGGGTGACGAAGAACGTACCCTGGTAGCGGGACTTGCTCCACATTATGATGCTCAGGATTTAATCGGGAAAAGGATCGTGGTGTTAGCGAACTTGAAAAGCGCTAACATTCGTGGCGTCAAATCCCAGGGCATGCTCTTGGCCGCCGAGGGTTCAACTGGCACGGTCAGCCTGCTCACTATAGATCGTGATATTCCTCCGGGTAGCCGGGTTCGATGAATGTATGGGTGGATGCCCATGCTCATCTTGATGACCGGCGGTTCGCACATGATATTGGAGAGGTACTTGAGCGCGCATCATCTGCTGGAATAGGGGCGGTGGTGAGCGCTGCGGTATCGCTTGCTTCTTGCCAGCATACCTTGAAACTTGCCGGTCTTTTTCCACAGGTACTGGCTGCTTTAGGTATTCATCCCCAGGAAATACAGGGAAGCTTACCCGAGATAGATATTTTGGAAGATATCCTGGATGCTGACAAAGTGATAGCCGTTGGAGAAGTGGGACTTGATTATTACTGGGATACCACTTTTCGGGACAATCAGCGTGAGGTTTTCCGTTCCCAGGTTCGCCTGGCGGTTAAAAAAAATCTTCCCTTAATTGTACATTCACGTTCAGCTCACGCTGATGTGATGGAAATCCTGGGATCAGAAAAAGTGGATATACCCGTTTTATGGCATTGTTTTACGGGAGGCGTAACAGAGCTCAAGGAAATACTTGTACGTGGTTATTTCCTCTCCATAGGTGGTATTTTGACTTTCCCTAAGGCAAGTCATTTACGTGATCTCGTAAGAAGCATACCCCCTAAAAGACTTTTGCTGGAAACGGATTCTCCCTATCTCTCACCCCAACCCCGCCGAGGTAAACGCAATGAGCCGGCCAACCTTTTGTATACAGCGAATTACCTGGCAGAAGAGTGGGGGATGTCGCTGGAGGAGGTTAGAGAACACTCTTTCAAAGCTTTTATGGAAGCCTTTCCAGCCTCTCAACGGTTTTTTAACAGATGGTGAGAGGTTTTTCGCAAAAAGGGAACGAGGGTTGCTTGTTGGAGTATAATATAGAAAAGAGATTGAACTGTATTTTTTGCAGTTATGAACCAGAAATAACCAGTAAACATGAAAGTGCTGGTGGTGTGTCATGATGAAAATGAAAGTACAAGGCCTCATGTTTGACCAGAAAAACGCCATGGCTGTTGTCGTCCTCACCGACGAAGAAGGGA
>SKXZ01000130.1 GCA_007128145.1 Candidatus Nitricultor lacus
AATTCACAAGCTTCTGTTCTCGTCTCTCCGGGCCGGTGAGGTTTTTCCCGGTCCGGAACCTTTTACCCAAAAAAGGGATGGATTCATCAATGAAAAAAATGTCTCGCCAAAAAAAACGTATCGGTTTTATTATGATCTTGCCCATACTGATTCTTTTTATCGGCCTGACCTTGTATCCATTTGCCTACATGATGTATATGTCCTTTCATCAGTACACACTGGCCGCCTGGGAGGAACCTCGATTCATCGGGTTCGAAAACTTCCGCTCCATCCTGATCGACCGGACCGCAACCTCGAGTGTTAATTTTACGGTTTTTCTCCTTGTGACAGCAGTTCCAATACAAATCTTTCTCGGGTTAGGAATCGTTTTCTTGATCCGAAATGTCCTTGGTGAGAAAATTTATCGCAGTTCACTCCTCATTCCCATGATGATCCCCCCCGTGGTAGCCGGATTGACTTGGAGAATGCTTTTTAACTTTGACTTTGGACCGATCAACTATTTCCTGTCATGGATGGACATTCCAAAAATATCCTGGCTCGGTTCACATCTTTTTTCCCGCATGGGCGTTCACATGATCGACGTGTGGCAATGGACCCCATTCGTTTTTCTTGTTCTCTATGCCGGGGTACAGGCAATCCCCTCTGAAATTGTCGAAGCGGCAAAAGTAGACGGAGCGAGTGGGTGGAACACCTTGCGGTTTATTGAAATTCCTCTTTTAAAACCACTTATCTGGGTAGTGCTTATTATTCGCATGATAGATGTACTGAAAATTTTCGATATAGTCTACATGGTGACTTTCGGTGGGCCCGGTTCTTCCACCCACTCCTACAGCTTCTATATCTATAAGGTCGGGGTTTCTTTCGGTTGGGACATAGGCTATGCTTCTGCATTAAGTATTCTTTTACTCATAGTAATAGTACTGCTTACCAACCTGCTCATCCGAATTCTTCACTTGCGGGAGGTGCTCGAACTGTGATGACTCAAATATGCTTATCAAGATTTCTTCATTTTTTATACTTAATCCGCAATCCAAGCTGAAGGAGAACTATCATGACAATTTTCACTAAATTCGTAAAAGGTGTTTTGGTTGCCATTGTCCTCTTCTTCTTTCTTTTTCCGGTCTTTTGGCTGGTGACAACCGCATTTAAGAGGGCTGAGGAGTGGTTTACCTGGCCACCGGCCTTCATTCCCTCATCCCTGACACTCAGTAATTTCCTGGGAGAAGCAGGTGGCTTTTATGGAAGCTCGACCACCGCCATTTCCTCTGTCACTCCATTTCTCCGCAATAGTACGGTTGTCGCCCTGTTAGTAGCCCTTATATCCACACTCATTGCCGCCTTGGCGGCATACGCTATTTCCCGTTACAAGATAGGTGGAATGGGTTTTGTCTCCTGGATAATCTCGATACGTATGTTACCCCCCATCGCGGCGGCATTACCGCTTTATGTTATATTCAGCCGCATGCGCCTTATTGATACCTGGTGGGCCCTTATTCTATCTCACCTCGTTTTCACGACACCATTCAGCACCTGGATCCTGATCACCTTTTTCAACGATATCCCCCAAGAGCTCGACGAAGCAGCGCATATTGATGGGGCATCCGCTTCTCAAAGCTTCCTCAATGTCATTCTTCCTCTCAGTGCTCCGGGATTAGCGGCCGTAGCCACACTTGCATTTATCCAATCCTGGGGTGAATTTTTGATGGCTCTTGTACTTACTTCAAGCTCGGCTGCCCAGACCCTTCCCATCTACCTGGGCCGGTTCATAACCGGCTGGGGGATCGCATGGGGACCTCTGGCGGCAGCGGGACTCGTCACCATGACGCCGGTTATCGTGTTTTCCTTCCTTATGCTTCGCTACCTTATTCGAGGCTTGACTTTTGGTGCTGTCAAAGGATGAATACAATGTCCCCCATCAATACTCTACCTCCACTGGCATCCGGTTACGAGCTGAATCCATGATGGCCAAAACAACTTTACTGACCCGGTATCCATCCTCGAAACCGACCAGGAATTCCTTACCGTTATGCAGGCGATCGATAAAATCCCGGATGCTTTCATGGGCAAAACCCATTGGTTTGCCATGGATAGTCGGCATAACAAGTATGTCAGGATGATCGCTTTTATCAGGAAGATAGCGTTCGAAAGCCTGATTTCCGGTGAGATCCATATTGATCATCCCACGCTCTCCCAATATGTTGAGCTTTATGTCGTTCCAATGCGGATTGGTGTCCGGAATGATCCAGTTATTCTCGATGGTGGCGATGACCCCATCTTCAAATTCAAGGATGCTCTGGTAAATATCAGGAACGTGGATACCTTTTTTCTCCAGAACTTCTGAGCGGCTCACTGAGTATACTCTCTTGACTTCATTGCCGGCAAAAAAACGTAATGTATCTATCGTATGACTTCCTAAAAACCATAAAATTGAAGATTTGGCAGCCCACGAAAGCATTTTGGTCGGAACATAGAGGATATCATTGAGCCGATAGTACATCGAAATCAGTTTTCCGAGAGACCCCTCACGTATATTTTGCCAGGCAATGTAGAGTGGAGGATTCCATCTTGCGTGAAAGTCCACCATCACCCGTACCCCGGATTCCTCGTAAGCCTTGCGCATCGCTGCGAGATCTTCGTGAGAGGTGGCTAGTGGTTTTTCCAAGAGAATGTGTTTTCCCGCTTTGCAAGCTGCGATAAAAGCATCCCGGTGGGCGAAATCAGGTGTAGCGATTCCTACCGCTTGGATGTCAGAACGGGCCAATAATTCTTCATAGTCAGTATACCATGATGATGCCCCGTAATTTTCCGCCACTTGCCTGGCTTTGTCTGCTTCCAGGTCACATACGGCCATCAACTGCGAATGGGGGTGGGAAGCGAAAATTTTCGCATGGGCTTCCCCCCAGATTCCCGTTCCAATGACTCCGAAACCAATGTTTTCCAAGGAAACACCTCCTCTACTCAATATCTTATCCGCAACGCTCAATCCTTGACCATATTTTCATAGACAATTTTATCGGCACAGCAATGTATACATTCAAGAAACCTGTCCAAGTCCAAAGAGGTGTTCCATAACCACCGCACCTCCCCAAAGCACCTCCTTGTCTTCTCCTAAAAATTCAATAAACAAGATACAACTGAAAGATTTTACTGCGTATAAATTAAAATACTTTATGCCGGTGCCTAAAAAATCCGTATACAGACAGGTGGATTGGTATCTGTTAATTTCTCATGGACTAATTTGAGTTTTTCGATAATAGGCAGGTTATAGGTACAACGGTGAAGACATACTCCACACTCTGTGCATGCTGAGGCATTAACAGCTAATCTTTTGTAAGCTTCCTGCGGGTAATCCTGGTTCCCGAACCAAAAACGCAAGCGGTCACGCAAGGCATACTCACCGGGATCCCTGATTGATCCGTCCTTCATCTGCCGGTCCCATTCGCCTTCAAGAAGGAAGCAGGCGGGAATATCTATCCCTTCCGGGCAGGGGAGGCAGTCCCCGCACTGGCGACATACATACGTTCCCAGTTCAGGAGCATTACGATAAAGTTCTTCCCGGTCTTCATCATTCATGGGGATACAGTGCTGAAGGTAATTGATGTCACCGTCAAGGTAACTCAAGGTATTTGTTCCCGCTACCACACAAGTAACCGGCAGAGAGAGTGTATAGCGTAACGCAGCTTGCCAATTCCGCCATAGCAGCCCGTCTGCAAAAGGTTTCATAGCTATAACTCCAGTGTTGCTCTTTTGTGCTTCTGGGATGACCGCTTTTTCCCAACCGGGGAAATTAAAACGGTCATAATAATTTAAAGGGATCATGCACGCATCAAAATGGTAATTCTGAAGCAAGCGTACAGCCACTTCCGGTGTCGCATGGTTGGAAAAAGCTATATACTTTATTTTTCCCTGCTCTCGTGCTTTTTCAAGCCCCTCAAGAGCCCCTGAAGGAGCGGAGATCTCTTCTATTTCTTCATAACGGTTCAAGCAGTGGATAAAGTAAATATCCAGGTAATCAGTGTGCAAGCGACGCAGGCTTCCTTCAAGGGAAAGGAGAATATCTTTTTTCTTGCGTTCCATAGATTTGCTGGCCACCAGGCAGTCTTTACGCCGAGCTTTCAATACTTGGCCAACTTTCTTTTCGGAATTTCCATTTCCATAACCTTCCGCTGCCTCAAGGTAATTTCCTCCCCGATCCAGGTAATGATTGATGATACTGACTGCATCTCTTTGAGAAAGTTCGACCAGGTGAAAGCCTCCAAGACCCAATATGCTCACTTCCATGCCGGTCTTTCCCAAGTTTCTCCGTTCCATAGATCACACCTCCTCAATCCATAAACACACGCTATAAAAACAATACCACTATGTGTGCCAAGAATACACTTCTCAATCGACTTATATATTGAGACATCCCTCAATTGAGCCCCTCCATTGAGTAATCGTTCAAATACTTGCTTGACTGTATGTTGAAGGATAATATTGTGATAAAATAATAATAGATATATCAGTTAATTATTTACCCTATATATGTTTAGTAAGGTCGATCAAGCGCTTATGATTGATTATTGCATACCTCCTGATGAGAGTTTCAGGTTACAAAAAATTACTATGCCTTGGTTTTTCATCTTTAATACATTTCCAATGGGAGATGAATAATAATGAATCGATTGGAAAAAAGCTATATTCGGCTCTCTATATTGGCAGTGTTGGCCTGCTGCGTGATCGCGTGTTGCCTTACATCATTGGATTTCGGCATTGCTCAGACCCTGGAGAGAACTCTTCCCATTAACGAAGGAGTAAGGATCCCGGGAGAAGGAGGGTGTTCAGAGTTCAGTTTTTTTGCCGAAAAAGTGAGCATATTGCTGATCACATTGGAGTCAGAGGATGAATGGATGGAACCCT
>SKXZ01000120.1 GCA_007128145.1 Candidatus Nitricultor lacus
CGTGAGTAGGGAATCGGTTATCTTCCCCACTTTCCCCGCTTCAACGCTTCCCTTTTTTTATTGTACCCTAAGACAATATTCTTTTCCACCTTGAAAAACTTAAGATATAATGATGAAAGGAACATATTGTCCACCAAGGACAGAAAAGGAGGGTATCAAAATGGGTATTATGAAAGAATTCAGGGATTTTATGCAGCGCGGTAATATAGTCGACCTGGCGATAGGTATCATTATCGGTACGGTATTCGCTGCGCTTGTAGGGTCCCTGGTAGCTGATATTATCATGCCGCCGGTGGGGCGCGCGGTTGGGGGAATTGATTTTGCGGAACTCTTCGTGATATTGGAAGAAGGAAGCCCACCACCCCCCTATACCACTCTGGACGCTGCAAGGGAAGCAGGAGCCGTAACTATCAATTACGGGCTTTTCATCAATGCTCTTGTCACTTTCCTGATAGTTGGCCTGATAGCTTTTTTCATTGTACGAACAGTCAACAGGCTCAAACGTCCAGAAGCTCCTCAGGCACCCCCACCGACAGCCACCTGTCCCTTCTGCCTGGAATCCATTCCTCTTAAGGCCAGCCGCTGTCGACACTGTACCTCTTATGTGAAGGAAACACCAGCATAGTTCCCTCTGAAAATGTTCTTCCTGGAAACGGTGGGTTTGGAAGAAGGGGAAATAATCTTTTTTCTATCTTCCAATGCCCCCCCCTCTGGATGGTATAATCTTCTCGACCGGATATGATATATTCGGAAAACCATCACAAGGAGATGTACCCATGAAAAAAGCTTTATTCACCATAGTTCTGTGTTCCGTAATGATCTTTGCCCTGGTCGGTGCCGCTTTTTCCCTTGACCAACCTGTAACGTACGCAAATGTCATGGATACCATACCGGATGTAGAGATGCTTTCTACCTTTGTAGCAGCGGTCGAAGCGGCTGGTTTAAGTGATGTCCTCAGGCAGGCTGAATACACTATTTTCGCACCAACAAACGAAGCGTTCGACAACTTGCCGGAAGGGAAGCTTGAGCGCCTGCTGCTTCCTGAAAACAAGGAAGCCTTGGCTGATATTCTGACCTACCACGTGGTACCTAAAAGACTTTCCGTAGATGATTTCCGGGCGGGGGAACATTACAAAACGGTAAACGGCCACCTGCTCCACGTTTTGTTCGAGCAACCGCCTATCACCGTAAACCGGAAGATCTCTGTCGTGACCTCCGTTGCGTCTTCAAACGCCATCGTCTATCTCGTTGATATGGTTATCCTTCCCCCGGAGGGCCCCAAACCGCAGTAAACGCTTTCCTCCCCGGCCCTCGCGAAGAGGGCCGGAGTGGTATTTTTCTTGGTTAAAGCCGCTTCCCATTTCCCCGCCTCACCTTCCCCACTTCCCCGGCCTTTAAGCTTCTTACTTCATACTTCATACTTCTTACTTTTCAAGCCCCATCAAGCGGAAGAATACCACGCCCAAGGGTGGAAGATTTATGGTGAGTGAGTACCCGTTTTCCCGGCTGGGCAGAGGGAAAGTTGTAACTCCGCCGTAATTCCCTACTCCACTCCCTCCGTACAAGGGCGCATCGCTGTTGAGGATTTCCTCCCAGCGCCCCTCCTTTGGAACGATCAGGCGGTAGTTATAGCGGGGTATGGGGGTGAAGTTGCAGGTAACCAGCACCAGGTCATCCTCGTTTTCCCCTCTGCGAAGAAAGGAGATAACACTTTGTTCCCAGTCATGAAAATCTACCCATTGGAAGCCTTCGATCTCGAAATCTCTCCGGTACAACGCTTCATACCGGCTGTACAGGTGATTAAGATCACGCACAAAACGATGTAGGCCCTGGTGTTGAGGCTCTTCCAAAAGATGCCAGTCCAAGCTTTCATCGTGATTCCACTCCCGCCACTGGCCAAATTCACTTCCCATGAAGAGGAGCTTTTTGCCTGGATGGCCGAACATGTATCCAAGCAAAAGTCTCAGGTTGGCGAATTTCTGCCACTCATCCCCGGGCATCTTGTTGAGCAGAGAACCCTTCTCGTGTACTACCTCATCATGGGACAAGGGAAGCAGAAAGTTTTCCGAAAAGGCATACCATATACTGAATGTCAGCTGATTATGATGAAATTTACGGTGTATGGAATCCCGGGAAAAATAGTCCAACGTATCGTGCATCCACCCCATGTTCCATTTCATACCGAACCCCAGCCCTCCCAGGTAAACAGGACGGGAAACCATGGGCCAGTCTGTAGACTCTTCGGCTATAGTCTGGATATCGGAATGGGAGTCATAGACCACTTCGTTCATTCTCCGCAGAAAGGAAATTGCTTCCAGGTTCTCCCTGCCTCCGTATTTGTTCGGAACCCACTCCCCTTGCTCACGGGAATAGTCGAGATAGAGCATTGATGCCACCGCGTCAAACCGCAGGCCGTCAGCATGATAATTTTCCAGCCAGAACATGGCACTCGATATGAGAAATGACCGTACCTCGTTCCGGCCGTAGTTAAATATATAACTCTTCCAGTCAGGGTGAAAACCCTGGCGAGGGTCGGCATGCTCGAAAAGATGAGTACCATCGAAATACACCAAACCATGCTCATCAGAAGGAAAATGGGAAGGAACCCAATCCAGAATAACCCCTATTCCCTCACGGTGCAACGCATCGACAAGCTCCATGAAACCCTGCGGTTTTCCATACCTGCTCGTGGGAGCAAAATATCCCGTAGTCTGGTACCCCCATGATCCATAAAAAGGGTGCTCCATCACTGGAAGAAATTCGACATGAGAAAACCCCAAATCACGACAGTAACCGGGCAGCATGTCCGCCATCTCGTTCCAGTTGAGGGAGCGCATTCCCTCTTCGGGCACCCTTCGCCAGGAACCGGCGTGCACTTCATATATCGATAGAGGGGAATGGAGAGAGTTTCTTTTTTTTCGTTCTTCCATCCATTTCTCATCTTTCCAGTCGTACGCGAGGTCCCAGACAACCGAGGCTGTTCGGGGAGGGGATTCCCAGGTAAAAGCGAAGGGGTCACCCTTGTCGACCCGGGAACCGAGGTGGCTGGATACTATATGATATTTGTAAACTGTCCCGCTGTTTACTCCGGGAATAAAACCCTCCCAAATCCCTGATGAATCTTCGCGAACGCGGAGAGGGTGAGTGTTGGGGTTCCAACCGTTGAAATCACCGATGACTGACACCTCCCGGGCGTTAGGAGCCCATACGGCAAAAAAGGTGCCCTTTACTCCCTTCACATCAATGGGGTGAGAGCCCAGTTTTTCATAGAGACGGAAATGGTTCCCTTCTTTGAACAAATACACGTCATGTTCTGTAACAAGTGTTACGTCATGGCGAATGTTAGCCGTTCCATTCATGGTTGTTTTTCCTCCCTTGCGTTACGCGCCACCTTTGCTTGCAGGAGATACTTGATACCCCTCAGCGGTATGCCCACCCATTCGGGCCTGTTGTTGAGCTCATACCCCAGCTCATACACGGCCTTCTCGAGAAGGAATGCATCGAGCAAAACAAAAAAACTTTTCATGTCATGGGGAAGGAGATCTGCTTCAGCCAGAGCTGTCTGGCGATAGTCATGCAGGAATACAGCTGCACTCAAGCGGTACCAGAGCTCCGCCCATGGCTCCAGTTGGTGCATATCTTCAGGCCGGAAAACATTGGGAAGAATAAGTTTTCCATAAGCGGCGTAGTGAAAGGATCGGATCATTCCGGCAACATCGCGCAGCGGCGAACGTTTCAGGCGTCTTTCGCTCAGGGCTCGTGAAGGTTCTCCTTCAAAGTCGATGATCACGAAATCCTTCCCGGTGAACAATACCTGTCCCAGGTGATAGTCTCCGTGGGTTCGAATCTTGGCACACTTGATACGGGATGTGGTGACCTCCTGCAGACGGGAGAGGATCCCCGCTTCACTTTGGAGCACAGAACGGGCCTCTTCCTTGTGTTCTGCTGGAATGCGGGTCAATCCTTTTTTCAAAAGTTCCAAGTTCCTGCGGGTGAGATTACGCATGGACTGATAGACCGAACGTTGATATAACATGGAAAAAGATTCCGGGGCAAAGGCGGCATCATCTCGCCTTGACATCATGGCACAGTGCATGAGAGCGGTTCTTTTCCCCAGAAGCGCGATCATCTCAAGATCCAGCCCACCGGTTAGGTCCTGGAAATCTGCCGGTACATCCTCCAGCGAGACAATCCGTTCCTCGGGAAGGTTTTCAATAAGGTAGTCGACTTCCTCCCCTCGCCCGAGTACGTTTTCATAGTATCTTCCCAAGGTATCCAGAGTATGGGTCCATCCATCACCTTCGTTTGCAATGAATTCCTGAAACAGCATAAGCGAGAACGGCTCATGGCCCCGAAGGCGATATTCGAGAGTACCGCCGAAGGCGGGCACATTTGTGAAACCCGCTTTTTCCGTAAGAAAACGGATGACCTCGGGTTCGGGATGCGTCCCTTCCTCCAGCCGCCTGTACAACTTCATATAGATATTTTCGTTGTAGAGGAGGGATGTGTTGCTTTGTTCACCCCGTAATACACGCGAAGTAAATGGTTTGGAACGTTCGTTAACCAGACGGCGCAAATTCCTCCCGGGTAGGGCGGTCAGGGAGCCTTTTTGTCCCTTGATGGTTTTCCTGGCCCGCACAAAGGCAAGCAGGTTTTCCCGGAAACGCTCTTCATGCATCGCGTCAATCAGGACCCCTTCTTCATTGTCAACCCGTATCGGAGATATGACAGCTTCGGGATGCTCTTCTTCCAAGCGTACACGGTCTTCCCCGGAAAGATAGGTGAAAGGAAGCACATATATTTCCGAAGGACCGGTAAGATAGTGAACTTCCAGAATGAGAACATATCCCCGTCTTGAATCTCTCGGCAACGGCAAAGCATCCGACA
>SKXZ01000212.1 GCA_007128145.1 Candidatus Nitricultor lacus
AACCTATGCCGATGTTTTTGAGAAAGCCGAGGAAGGCTATAAAGAATTCGGCTCGATCCGACCCCGTATCACGACTTCCAATGAGCAATTCAATGACTGGTTGAACCAATCCTTTGCTGATTTAGGGATGATGGTCACACAAACACCGCAGGGATTGTATCCTTATGCCGGTGTTCCATGGTTCAGTGTGCCCTTCGGGAGAGACGGTGTGATTACTGCCCTGGAGTGTTTGTGGGTAGTTCCCGAAATTGCCCGCGGTGTGCTTGGCTACCTTGCTTCCAACCAGGCCGAAGAAGACGTTCCGGAACAGGACGCTGAACCGGGGAAAATCATTCATGAAGTGCGGGAAGGAGAAATGGTCAACCTGGGTGAGATTATTTTCGGCCGGTATTACGGGAGCATCGACGCAACACCGCTTTTTATCATATTGGCTTCTCAATACTTTGAGCGTACGGGGGATATAGAATTTATAGATTTCTTGTGGCCTCATATTGACCAGGCCTTGCAATGGATCGATCAATATGGTGACCGTGACGGTGACGGTTTTGTTGAATATCAACGCCGTGCTCCCCGTGGACTCCTTCATCAAGGTTGGAAAGATTCTGACGATGCTGTATTTCATGCAGACGGGAGCCATGCGAAGGGGCCCATTGCTTTATGCGAAGTCCAGGGATATGTGTATGCAGCCAAGAGAGATGGTGCGGCTATCGCATCCAGGCTGGGGATGAAAGAACGCTCACAAGCGCTATTACGCTCGGCTGCAGAACTGAAAAAACGTTTTGACAAAGTATTCTGGTGTAATGAGACCGGTATGTTTGCATTGGCACTGGACGGAAAAAAGCGCCCCTGCCGGGTACGCACTTCCAACCCCGGTTACTGCCTGTTTTCCGGCATTGCCACACCAGAAAAGGCAATTCTCCTGCGCAGTGCCTTATTGAGTAAATCTTTTTATTCCGGCTGGGGTATTCGTACCGTGGCTTCTACTGAAGTGCTGTATAATCCCATGTCTTATCATAACGGTTCCGTGTGGCCCCATGACAATGCCCTGATTGCCCGGGGTTTTTCCCGCTACGGTTTTCGAGAGGCTGCCATGAAGGTGATGACTGGACTTTTCGATGCCAGTCTGTTCATGGAGGTTCATCGTCTTCCGGAATTGTTCTGTGGATTCATACGCCGTCCCGGCATGGGGCCGACATCCTATCCAGTAGCCTGCTCACCCCAAGCTTGGGCAGCTGGAGCGGTGTTTCTTCTTTTGGAATCTTTATTAGGGATCCATTTTCAGCAAAAGAACCGGGAGATCCATTTTGTCCGCCCCCTCCTCCCACCGTATTTAGAGACTGTCACCATTGAAAACCTGCTCTTTCGCGAGGCATCGGTTGATCTTCTCCTACGCAGAAGGGCAGAAGATGTGAGTGTTGAGATTATGCGCAGAGAGGGTGATGTAGATCTTGTGGTAACCAAGTAGGAAGAATGATTCTAGTTGCCCAACCGTTCTTCGGCCAGCGTTTTTCCCCGCTCGGTGAGGAGAAGGCGGTCTTTTTGTGCATTGAGCCTGACGAGAGACTGATGCAGGAGGTGAGATATCACCCGTTTTCCAAAGTTTTCCTCCCACCGGAGATGGCGACCGATATGTTCGATTGAGGATTCCTCCATCTCCTCCGGTTGACCCAGGTGGCGGGAGAGGTGAACAAGAAGCATTTCTCCCGCGAATTGTAAACGCTGGCGCCGCCTTCTCCTCATGAGGCTTACCAAGCCCCGCTGGGGTGCGAAAAAGAGCACAGCAGTAAAAAAGATACCGGTAACCGATGCCATGCTTCCGGCAATGGAAGCATCAAGGATAAAGGCCATAAAATAACCGGCAACCGCTGAAATTCCTCCGATTGCAGGACCAAGGATGAGCATCAGTCCCAGCCGGTCGGTGAGAAGGTACGCTGAGGCGGGAGGGGCTATCATCAAGGCGACCACCAGGATGGAACCTACAGCTTCAAAGGAACTTACCGCGGTGACCGATACCAGGCTCATCAACCCGTAGTGAACCACCAATGGAGAAAATCCCAAGCTTGCCGCAAGCCCCGCGTCAAAGATCACCAGCTTCAGTTCTTTAAAAAAGAGAGCGATGAAGGTAAGATTGGCAATTCCAACCATTCCAGCAAGCCACAATGCTCTTGGTCCCATATCATGGCCTGCTATCATGAGGCGGTCAAACGGTGTAAAAGCAAGTTCTCCCAGGAGCACCACATCGGTATCCAAGTGGACGGTGGCGGCGTAGCGATTTATCAGGATAACCCCGATAGAAAAAAGAGCGGGGAAGACTATTCCTATCGCGGCGTCTTCTTTGACCAGGCGGGTTTTAACCAATCCTTCTACCATCACTACCGTGAATACCCCTGTGAGGGTGGCTGCGGCGATGATGGGCAGGGAAGCCAGTGAGCGGGTATAAAAAAACATGACCACGATCCCGAAAAGGATTGAGTGGGCAATTGCGTCTGAAACCATGGCCATTTTTCGCAAAACCAGGAAAGTCCCCACGAGGGCACAGTTTCCAGCAACCACTACTGCGATCAGAATAATTTCAATCTGCTCGGGAGTCATCACATTCTCCTATCGCACCATGACCTTTTTTGCGGTTTCCCGCCCCAGGGAGGTGAGACGAAGGCTTCCATCAGTTTGTGAGACGAGATTATTCACCACTGCCCAGCGAGCCACTCGCTGAGCAAATATAAGGTCCCATCCTAAGTGGCGTTCAAGGGCCGTGAGTGAATTTTCGGTGGCTTCTTCCGGACTACCCTCGTGGTTGAGGAGGTGCACTGCCAGGGTCTCAGCTGCAAACTGCCAACGTTGTTTTTTTCGAATCCGTGTCCGGAAGTGAATGCCGCGTCCAGGGGCGAAAAGAAGTGAGAACATCACAACACCGCTCAATATGACAACTATAGTGGGTCCGGTCGGCAAACGGGCAACTCGGCTTGAAATTACCGAGCCGGTTACGCCTACTCCTGCACCTATTAGTCCCGACACGAGCACCATCTTGTTGAAACGGTCGGTCCATTGCCTGGCTGCCGCTCCGGGGGCTACCAGCATAGCACTCATGAGTACGACTCCTACCATCTGCAGGCCAACGACCACTGCAACCACGGTAAGAATGATAAGCAACACGTCCAAGGTGCGGGTCGGAAAGCCCATGGTGGAAGCGAAATGAGGGTCAAAAGTGATAAGTTTCATTTCTTTCCACAGCATAACCAGGATTCCGAGTGCCCCTGCTCCCAGTGATGCCATCACCACCACGTCTTGAACAAGCATGGTGGCTGCCTGGCCGAATAAAAAAGCATCAAGGCCGGCCTTGCCGGCAGTAGGAAGTCTTTGTACATAGGTGAGAAGCACCATGCCGAAACCGAAAAAAACTGCAAGTACGATTCCCAATGCGGTATCCTGTTTCAGGAAGGTATGGCGTGTAATCATAGTGACATAGAGCATCCCCAGTCCTCCAGCTGCTATCGCTCCTGCAAGGAGAACGGCAGGTTCCCGGCTTCCACTGATGAGAAACGCGAGTACCAGTCCCGGAAGTGCTGCGTGTGATACCGCATCACCGAGTAGGCTCTGTTGGCGTAGGACCGCGAATGCTCCAAGAGTTCCACTCACAAAGCCTAACACCAGTGATCCCAATGCCACCGTACGGAAGGTATAGTCGAAAAAAAAGTCAAAAATGAAGGATGATAGCACGGTTATTCCTCCGCAGGAGGGGAAGAGGAGGAAGAAAGGAACGCTATTTTCCCTCCATAGGCACGGTGGAGATTTTCTTCCGTAAATACTTGTTCTACGGGACCGGACGTGATACGCCTTACATTGAGAAGCATCATCCAGTCAAAATACTGGGTGACCGTCTGCAGGTCATGATGAACAACGATTACGGTTTTCCCCGCAGAACGCAATTCCCGCAAGAGATCGATAATGGCTCGTTCGGTCGTAGCATCCACACCGGCGAAGGGTTCGTCCATGAGATACAAACTGGCATCCTGCACCAGTGCGCGGGCTAAAAAAACACGTTGCTGCTGTCCCCCGGAAAGCTGGCTGATCTGACGGTCAGCAAAGTCAGCCATACTGACCTTGTGCAAGGAGTCCAGGGCCAGTTTCCGTTCGTTTTTCCCCGGTCTGCGTATCCACCCCACCTTCCCGTACAACCCCATCATTACCACGTCCAGGGCGTTGGTAGGAAAATCCCAATCGACGCTTCCTCGCTGAGGGACGTAGGCAACGAGGGGTCGTTGTTCAGGGTAAGGTTTTCCGTAGACCAGCACCTGCCCTGCAGCGGCGGGTACCAATCCCAGTACGGCCTTGATAAGAGTAGATTTACCCGCTCCATTCGGTCCCACAATTGCCAGGAGTATTCCTTCCGGAACTGAGAGATCCACATCCCACAAGACGGGCTTGTTGTGATATGCAACAGTGAGGTCCATTATTTCAAGTGCATTGCGAGAAGTGTCCATGAGATAATAATAAAACCGTGAAAGAAAAGAAGCAAGGAGAGAAATTATTTCCCCTCTTGCAGCAAGGCTCCCACGATGGTGTCGATATTATGCGTGACCATACCGATGTAGGTTCCTTCAAATGTACCCGCATCTCCCAGGGCGTCTGAAAAAAGTTCGCCACCGATAGATACCTCGAAACCTTGGGCTCGTGCCGCTTCCCGAACTGCTTCTATGTTCCGCACCGGAACTGAAGATTCAATGAAAATGGCTGGAATTTGTCTTTCAACAATAAAATCAGCTAATTCGCGTACATCACGGATCCCGGCTTCAGCTTCTGTGCTGATTCCCTGCAGGCCGCGTACTTCAAAACCGTAAGCTCTCCCGAAATATCCAAAGGCATCATGCGCGGTAATCAAAACACGCTGATTTTCCGGTACCCTTTCCGCCTGATCAATAACATACTGGTGAAGATCGTAAAGTTGAGCGAGATACGCTTCGGCGTTTTCATGGTAATAATCGGCATAGTCGCTATCATGTTCAATCAAAACATCGCGTACTTTTTCCACTGCTTTCATCCATAACTCCACATCAAACCATATATGGGGGTCAGCTTGGCCGGGATAGTCTTTATCATCAAGAAGGAATTCCGAGCTGACCGCTTCTCCGACAGCGACTGTTATGACACGTCCTCCCATGCGAGCTAAAACATCGGACATGCGAGCCTCCAGGTGAAACCCGTTGAAAAAGACCACATCCGCCTGGGCAATCCGCCGCATATCTCCTTCACTGGCCCTGTAAAGATGAGGATCAACCCCCGGTCCCATGAGGGTGGTGACTGACACACCCTCTCTTCCAATGTTTTCCACGGCGTCGCCGATCATTCCGGTTGTCGTTACCACGTTAAGGGGAGGAGTATCTTGAGCGAACACTCCGCTTGTCAGTACGAAAATTAGCATTAATGCAAGGAAGACATTCAATGAAAGTCGGTTCATGATCATAGTATCGCCTCCTGTAAGTAATCAAATGAGTCGAAAAGGAACAGCGGAGTACCGCTGCTCCTTTTTACCTGTCAATACGAGTCCAGCGGCTCAGGATTACCACTATCCCGAAGACAAGAGGGAAAAAGGCAATGGGGTAAAGATAATTTGCGTTTTCCTTTCGTAAAAGGCGGATGCTGCGCTCACTCTCGGGAAGGTGTTCAGCACTGCCATCCTGGAGTGCTGAAACAGTATATTCTTCCGGAGGAAGGTTTGTAGAAAGTTCAATCTGGTAGCTTTCAAAAGTGGGTTGATATCCCCTCTGCAGGAGTTCATCATCGTACGGTATAATTTCATAACCCAACTCTGGGCCAGGGATTTGTTTCACGAAGTAGGGAGCACGTTCTATTTGCTGTAATATTTCCTCTCCCCGAGACAATACCATGTGAACATCATCAATGGGATCGATATGCACCCATTTCCACCGTTCAATACGGCCGCTGTTTTGAGGATCTTCCAGCTTGTTGTGGTAGAGTTCGTTGTATTCAGCCTGGTGATAAGGGTTAAAATACAGTACATTGTGTCCTGCTCCATGAATGATCCAACTTGGGTCATCGACGCTTTCCCTTCTTGTCCAACGATTCCCAGGGATTATTTCATAACCTACCCCTCCGGTACGGCGGGATTCAAAAACTACAACGTTTTTTTCGCTACCCTCATAAATACGGCCATCAGGGCAACGTAATCGTATCTGGTAGTTTCCAACCGGTAGATTAAGGATAAACCCCTGCGCTGGTTCTGAGGCATAAAAATCAACGAAATCAGGTGGTGATGGCTCCTGAGGCATTTCTATATTCGTTATTCCCTCTTCTCCGCTTTCCCTTCTTATACGCATTTCTTCCAGGAATCGGTTAAACTCCTCCCGGTAAATACGCATTTCTTCGTAATAATCACGTAATTTTCGATTAAAGGCCTCTACTGCGCTCTGATATTCAGCAAAGCGGCGCTCGGCTTCCTGGTCGGAGTAAAGAGTTGCTTTATCCGACCAGTACCCCTCGGGATAAAAGAGAGTATATGTTTGTCTTTGTAGGGTTTGTATGACTTCTCCCCCCTTGAGAATCTCGATCGTTCCGGGAAGTTTTTCGTCAAGCGATCTGAATCCAGCCATGTAACGCCGGGTTATAGGCCAAAAATAGATAAAGGTTTTCCGGGCATCGATAACGCTTGAATTGTCCGCGATGAAGTAGAGAGTGTCTTCACTGGGAGGACAAAAACTTTTACTGAAGGATGCTCCGTCGAAAGCTGTGAGGGAATATACCAGTTGTTCCCGCCGTGCGGGAGCCTGAGCCCCCACTCCCCCAGCGCTTAGAATACATATTGCGATAAGACAAATAGCGATAACATATATACGCATCAGGCCTTTACCCCCTTCAGGCTCATGCTGATGATGGAGAGTATAAGAAAGATTACGGAATAAACCACCGCGTAAAAAATGTTCAGACCGAAAAGAAGTGGACTATCCAGAACTACCGCATCCAATCCCCGGTTGAGGAAGGCAAAAGGGGATACCCAATTGATTCCTCGGAAAAGATGTGAAACTGTTTCTCGCAGATACAACATTGGGGTGGAGAGTGCTTCTCGTTCCATGCCGATCAGAGCTGCGTGCACGAATTGGAGAGCAAGAAATCCTCCCAGGATAGCAAGCAGCACAAGAACTGATGAACGGGTTCGTCCGGTGAGAGAAGAGATGAACAGCCCGAAGCACACGACACAGGAAATCATGAACACTCCCATTACCAAGGCACGTACAAGACCTGCGGTAAAACCCAGATTAGTGGTCAAACTCACCAAATAGAAATAGACCGCGCAAAAGGCTAATGCGATAATACCAAGACACAAATCTTTGAAATATTTGCTGATAAGAAAGTTCCCTGCCGTAACGGGCCCATAAAATAGTACTTCCAGGGTTCCATGTTCCCGTTCCCGAGAGATGGAGACGCCTGATAGCATGACGAGGTAAATGGAGATAACTATTACCGAAATAAAGAGTGGATAATTAAGGGGATATGCCGAAACCAGTATGTCCTCTTCCCGTATTCCGTCAAGAAAGTTTTTGAGGATAAAGGAAGAGATCATGAAAGCAGCGAAAAGCACCACATAAAATCCCCAACTGTAAAATGTATAAACAAAATCTCTTTTAAACAAGGTTTTGACCACACCACCGCGGTTACTCACACTTACTCCTCCTTTCGCGTCAAGGCAACGTTTTCAACACGGTCCTCGAAGGAGCCTTGGGGGGTGTGCAGTACGAGTTCAAGCACACCATGGGTTTCTTCAACCAGCTCACCATTGATTTCGTCCCAGGGTATAAGCCCCTTATTTCGTGCTAAATGAGCTTCGGGATCCCAGAACAGAGCAATTTCCCCTTCATAAAGCACTCTTCCCAGTGTATAGTCATCTCGTGTACCTTCTCTGTGGTAAAGAGTGCCTTCCAGTTGAAGCGGAAGAGCAGGATAATCAGTGATCCCCCGTCCCTGAGTGTTTCGAAAGCGTATTTCTATCTCAATACCTTCCTCGACTGAGTTTGTGAAAGAGATTATTCCATCGAGACCAGGAATTTCAAGACCTCGCATTGAGATTTCCAATGTATTCACTCCCCGATTGATTTCTATTTCCTCATTGACAAGATCATAGTATGGAGCTTCAGCAATAAATTCGTAGTGGCCGGGAGAAAGGTGGGTAAAGCGGAAATCTTTACTGTTGAACAGGATGTCGGTACGGTCGGAAACAGAAAGTCTCACTCGGCGTACGACATCGCCACTCACCTCGTCGACTATCCTTCCTTCAAGAATACCGTAAGGTATACGGGTAGAGAAATAAACAGAGAGAAACAGGACACCCACCAAAACGCCTATTATAAGCAATATATAGGAATTACGGCGTCTCATGACTTATCCTCCTGGGCAGTGAGTAGAGAAATATTTTGTTGAGTGATGGTCATAAATGCCTCCTCGAGGCTCATTTCCTTGGTTTTCATGGAAAGAATGACACACCCGCTTTCGAATAAAGCTCTTGAAAGGTCACTGCGGTAATCACGATCCGCTTCCAGGGTTACGGTGAAAATATTTGATGTTGTCTCAACGGTTTGAACAAAGGGAAGATCGCGCACTGCCTCGAGATGTGGGGCAGCCTCTTTGTCAACTTCAACCGTGAGGACCACCGTATCGGACAAGCGTCGCTTTATGGTTGACATGTCATCCTCTGCAAGCAACCTACCCTGGTGAATAATTCCCACTTTTTTGCACAGCTTTTCTACTTCTGAAAGGAGATGTGAAGAGACGAATATAGTTCGTCCCAGGCGGTTTTCCTCTTCAATGAGGTCACGTAACTGCTTGATGCTTGTTGGGTCAAGGTTGGCAACCGGCTCATCGAGAATGAGGAGTTCCGGGTCATGAAGGAGAGCACGGGCAAAGGCAAGTTTTTGCTGCATACCCTTGGAGTAAGCTCCAATTTTCTTATTCTGATGGTTGAAAAGACCGACTGCTTTGAACAACTCGTCTATACGGTCGCTCACACCGGGAACACGGTATATGGAAGCAAAAAATTCCAGGTACTCGCGAGCGGTCATTTCACGGTAGAAATATTGATTTTCAGAAACAACTCCAATTTTCCGTTTTACGTCAACGTTACGGGGGTTGAGCTCTTCACCTAGAAGGTACACCTTTCCGCTTGAGGGCCGAACGAGGCCAAGGAGCATCATTATAGTGGTGGTTTTCCCCGCGCCGTTAGGACCCAGGAATCCGTAAATGTCTCCTTTTTCTACCTTAAGATTCAGGTCTTTAACGGCTGTAAAACCGTTATATTGTTTGGTGAGATTCTCCGTCTGTATCATATCGCTGCCACATGGACCTCCTTTCTGAATTCCGTTTAAGATTAAGATATTGTCAGTATGACGAAAGCCCGACTCATTGTAAAATACCTGTATCGATGATACTTGTACAAATGATCCTGTAAGCTTGTGCTCATTTTCTCTATACTACCATATTGCTGGTGGTGTTCCTGGAAAACGAAATAATTTAGCGAGGATGATGACGATGCCGGAACTCCCTGAAGTAGAAACAATCCGCTGTGAACTCATATCATTAGTAGAAGGACGGGAAATATGCTCGATTGAAATAGCTGATGAGCGCTTTGCCATTCCTGCAACGGATATTGAGGGAAAAAAGATTTGCACATGTCTGAGACGAGGTAAATATCTTTTTTTCTTACTTTCAGGCGGGACAACACTTTTAATCCATCTCGGAATGACCGGTAAGTTGTTATTTACAAATGAAAGGACGCAATTTCCCTATCTACGGGTGGTGGTTATCCTTGATGACGGTTTTCTTCATTTCACTGATATGCGAACTTTTGGGAAAATCGCCCTTCTCGATCGCGGAGAGATGGTTGAGTGCTGGAAGAAGTTGGGTGTGGATCCCTTGAGCAAGGGTTTCAAAGAGAATACTTTTATCAGACTTCTGGGCAAAAGCAAGACACGAATAAAGGATTTTCTTTTGGATCAGCGAAAAGTGAGCGGTCTTGGAAATATCTATGTCTGTGAGGCTCTCTTTCGCGCGGGAATACATCCACAACGCCGAACATATTCCTTAACGGAAAAAGAGATGACTTCTTTGTACAGGGAAGTTGTCTTGGTTTTACAAGAAGCTTTACAGGGTGGGGGGACAACCATTCGAGATTATCGGAGAAGCGATGCCAAAAGGGGAAGCTTTCAGGGTAAATTGTGTGTCTATGGGCGGGAGGGGTATCCTTGTCCGGCCTGTGGACAGGCAATAGAACGTTGCGTATTTTCTTCCCGTTCGAGTTATTTTTGTCCTGTTTGCCAAGTATAGGTATAGTATGGTATCGGGAGAGAAGAAAAGAAAGGATGACCGTGGATAACACACCGCAGGGGACAGAGAATTCTCTTGAAGAACACATTGGAAGTGCGCAGAAAATATTCTTGCTGGCTGTGGCTGTGGTTTTTCTGTATATCGTGTACCGCTTGCGCTTGGTTCTTCTTCCTTTTGCCTTGGGAGGGATGGTAGCATATGCCCTTGTGCCCGCGGCGAAATGGTTGCGGGAAAAGGGAATGTCGTGGAAAACAGCGGTTTGGATTGTATATGGTACTACTGTATTTATAATACTTTTGCTAGCCGGAATACTGATTCCGGAAGTAGTCCAGGAAAGTCGTGAACTCTTGGAAAACCTGCCAGCTTATTCAGAGGTTTTCCTTGACCAATTGAAAGCAATAGACGATTTTTTTCCCCGCTGGGATCTCACGTCGACCTTCCGTTCTTTTCTTGTTTCCTGGACATATGATATACGCGCTACCCTTACCTCCGCTCTTTCCGAAGTTCTTGAACTTTTCGTGATGATGGTGGGTTTTTTACTGTTGGGAGTAGTGGTGACACCTTTTGTTCTCTATTTTTTCATGGCTGATGTTATGCGTATTCGCCATGCTTTAATTGCATTATTTCCAGCTTCCCGTCGCCGTGAGTTTATATGTATTCTGCGCGAAGTTGACCAAGTGGTGGGAGGATTCATCCGGGGACGTATTATTTTATCCGTTTTTGTGGGCGCGAGTGCGGCGGTAGGGCTTGTTATAATGGGGATACGTTTTCCACTGGTAATAGGAGTAGTTGCGGGTATTGCCGATATTATCCCCTATCTCGGCCCTGTAGCGGGAGCCATTCCCGCCTTGATTCTCGCCTCCTTGGACTCGGTATGGCTTGTTGTGGCCGTAGCGCTCCTTTTCGGAGGGATCAACTTAGTTGAGGGAGTTTTTATGATTCCGAAAATCATGGGCCGGGAAGTCAACCTTCATCCTTTGACTGTTTTACTCTCTCTTCTTGTCGGAGGAGCAATATACGGGGCCTTCGGCCTTATTGTAGCTGTACCGGTCGCAGGAGTGGCCAAAGTACTTATAGAACATTACTACAGGAGGCCTTTGCTCAGTTTGCGTCTTCTGCGCTCACGTGAGGTAAGGAACACATCCGGGAAAAAACCAACGTCACGTTGACTTTTACCCTTTCTCGGGTAAGATGGATACGGTAAGAGTGAAATAATATTTACAAACGGAATACTCATTCATATGGAAGACCAAGAAAAAAACCTTGAAACTATGACCCGTATTGCCTGGCTGCATTACATGGAAGGTTTGACCCAGCGGGATATTGCTGAGTCTCTTCATATGTCCCAACCCAAAGTGGCAAGGCTTCTGGATAAGGCTCATAAAAAAGGAATTGTAAGAGTTTCTATCGAATCACCTCTGGCAAATTGCCTGGGATTGGAATCCAGGCTCCGTGAAGTTTTTTCTCTCAGCGATGTCCTGGTGGTACCGGCAGGGGGCAGAGACGATCTTTTTACTTCTTTGGGAAGAGCAGGAGCATGGTACTTGGAACGTGTGTTGAAGGATGACGATTTAGTGGGTATCGCCTGGGGAAGAACTCTCAAGCAGGTAGCTCACTCGCTCAAGAATGTGCGTGTACGGGGAATTAAAGTCGTGACACTAGTTGGGGGACTTACCGCATCTGCTTCCCTCAATCCATACACCATAGGAGAGAAACTGGCTTCCATTTTCACTGGAGAGTGCTATTACCTCTATGCGCCAGCTGTGGTGGAAAGCGAGGAAACCAGGGATTTTTACCTTAGTGAACGTATAAACCGTAAAACGTTGGAATTGGCTCGGCGTGCGGCCTGGTCGGTGGTAGGAATCGGCCCGGTGGATGTCGTCCACTCTGTTTACGCGCTTACCGGTTTTTTGGGGCACGAAGATCTTGAGGACCTCCGAAAAAAAGGAGCGGTTGGTGATATCGTGGGACAATATTATGACAAAGAGGGAAAAGTACTTGACATTCCTCTTCATCGTCGCACTGTGGCGGTGTCTTTATCAGATATTCGTTCCATGCGTAACGTTATAGCGGTGGCAGGTGGAAAGGAAAAAGTGGAGGCGATCCGTGGTGCGTTACGGGGAGGTTTTATCAATATTCTCGTGACAGACGAGGATACAGCACAATCCGTACTTTCAGACGAGGAAAGGCAGGAGGGATAAAATGGTTACAATAACCTGTGTTGGTATTGTGGTAGCGGATCTTTTAGGACGTCCCATCGATCGGTTTCCCGAAAAGGGAACTTTGTCTCTTGTACCGGAAATGGAACTACACGTGGGAGGAGGGGCACATAACACCGGAGTGGTTCTTGCGAAACTCGGTGCCAGCGTGCGAGTGGTGGCGAAAGTAGGAAAGGATGGTTTGGGAGAAGTTGTGGCCACCGCTTTGTCGCGAAACGGGGTAGACATACAATGGCTTTCACCTACTGACGAGTATCATACTTCCGCTACCATGGCCATGGTCGCAAGTGATGGAGAACGTACATTTCTCCACTATACCGGCGCCAACCGGGCCTTGAAAGAAGAAGATGTTCCCGACGAGGCTTTCAGCGACGCGCAGTGTTTGCACCTTACCGGCACTTTTCTTCTCCCGGGTATCGACGGGGAACCTACAGCGCGACTTTTCAGGCGGGTTCGTGAGAAAGGGGTGCTTACATCACTGGACACCTACTGGGACGATACGGGAAAATGGCTTGCTACGATCGATCCATGTCTTTCCGAACTTGACATTTTCATTTCAAACCGCGATGAGTCAAGCCGTATTTCCGGCAAAAAAGAGCTGGTGGACAATGCGCGCTTTTTTCTGGACCGGGGAATCAAGGTTGTGGCTATCAAAATGGGAGAAGAGGGAAGTTTTATCATGACTAATGAAGAGAAGATACTCGTTCCTCCCTTTGCAGTAGAAGCGGTGGATGGAACAGGAGCGGGAGATGCCTTCTCCGCAGGTTTCCTGGTGGGTTATTTAAATAATTGGGATCTGTATCAGGTAGGGTTATTCGCAAATGCTTGCGGTTCTCTCTGTGTGGGGAAGATGGGTGCTACTCAAGGAGTGGAGGGATATGAGCAGGTAAAAAAGTTTGTTGATATGAACGGATGAAATGTGTGATCCACAACTTGAGAGGTGTACAGGAGGTTGTTAATGAAAACCGGAATACAGTTTGGAGCGGGAAATATCGGCCGTGGCTTTATCGGTCATTTGCTCTGGGAGTCGGGGTACACAACGGTATTTGTAGAAGTATTCCAGGAATTGGTAGATAACCTGCGTCAGCGGGGGAGCTATCCATTGCGACTTCTGGCTAAAGACGGTAGTGTTTCTGAGTTCTCGATTGACCGCATTCGTGCTTTCCCGATAACCCAGGAAAGGGAAATAGCAATGCAAGTGGCCGCGTCGCAAGTCGCGTTTACCGCGGTGGGAGTCAAGAACCTTCCACATGTCGTTCCTTTCCTGTCAGAGGGTATACGGCTCATGGTGAAAGAGCGCAGGGATGAATATTTCAATGTTTTTTTGTGTGAGAATATGGTGGATGCGCCCCACAGGCTTCGTGAAGGTGTACTTGAAAAGTTAAAAGGTGAAGAGCGGATATTTTTAAAAGAAAGAGTGGGATTTGTGGGGACGGTGGTTGCCCGCATGGTACCGGTCATGGGGGAGAGGTTTGGAATAGATGACCCCCTGTGCGTGGTTGCTGAGTCGTATCACAGGCTGCCTTGTGATGCGGAAGCCATACGTGGTCCTTTTCCCCAAATATCCGGACTCGAGCCGGTGAAGAATTTTTCTGCTGAGATAGATAAAAAGCTATTCATTCACAACCTGGGACATGCGGTGCTTGCGTATATCGGCTATCTCAAGGGGTATGATTTTATACATCAGGCAGTTGGCGATGATGAAATTCGAAAGAGGCTTACTGGAGCTCTCGATGAAACTCAGCAAGCGATTCTGCGCAAGTACCCCGACCTCTCCCGGGATGCTCTCTCTCTTTTTACCAGGGACCTGATCGAGCGTTTTGCGAATCCAGCCATGATGGATACTGTACAAAGGGTGGGAAGAGATCCTCTCAGGAAGCTCTCTCCTCAAGACCGTCTTGTGGGAGCTGTGCGCTTGTGCCTTTCTCAGAACGTTACACCCGTGAACATACTGTTCTCGTTGGGAGCAGCGCTTCACTATGATTGGGCTGAGGATCCGGAGGCTGTGCGTTTGCAGGAAATGTTACGGGAAAAAGGCCCGGAAAGAGTTTTACAGTCGGTATGTGGTCTTAAACTGGAGGAGGAAAGTATACGGGCTGCAGTGGATGCCTACAATGCTATAAAAAAAGTATGAGGGAGAAGAAAGACGGAGGTGTGCTTATGAAGAAGCAGGATAAAGAAAAATACCGTGGTATATATAGGGATATGCTCCGGATCAGGGTATTCGAGGAAACGGTGAGTGATCTGTTTGCTCAAGATAAGATCCGGGGAACAACCCATCTCTATATCGGACAGGAAGCGGTGGCTGTGGGAGCTTGCGCAGCGATAGAAAAAGAAGATTATATAACCTCCACACACCGGGGTCATGGACACTGTATTGCCAAGGGAGCCACTCTTGACAAGATGATGGCCGAACTCTTTGGGAAAATAGACGGATATTGTAAGGGAAAAGGAGGTTCACTCCACATTGCTGACCTTCATGCCGGAAACTTAGGCGCCAACGGCATTGTAGGAGGCGGTATTCCTATTGCTACCGGTTCCGGTCTTACCGGTGCTTATACCAAGAGCGGAAAGGTGACTGTATGCTTTTTCGGTGACGGTGCGGCGAATACCGGCGCTTTTCATGAAGCGGTGAATCTGGCGGCGGTATGGAAGCTCCCGGTAATCTTTGTTTGTGAAAACAATCTCTATGCCATGTCTACCCCGGTACGGGATGCGTTTTCCATTCAAGACATTGCAGAGCGTGGAGAGGCTTATGGAATGCCGGGAGTCACGGTAGACGGCATGGATGTTTTAGCAGTGAAAGAAGCAGTTGAACAAGCCGCAGAGCGAGCGCGTAAGGGACAGGGGCCAACACTCGTAGAATGTAAAACATATCGCTATCTCGGTCATTCCAAGAATGACCCCCGCGCCTATCGTACCAAAGACGAAGAAAAGGAATGGAAAGAAAGGGACGCGATAAAGCGTTTTCGTAAGTGGTTGGTTGAAAACAAGGCTGCCTCGGAAAAAGAGATCATGCAGATTGAAAAAGAAGTGGAACGTGAAGCCGAAGAAGCAGTTGAATTTGCCGAAAAGAGTTCCTATCCCCCGCTTGAGGAAATAACAAAAGACGTTTATGTGGAGGAAAACTTTGCCGAAATCGAACGTGAAAAAGGATCAAAAGTGGTGCAGTCGCAGAGCGATTATGTCGCAGATTCCATGCAAGAAACTCTCTACCGTGATGCCCTGAACCAGGCATTGAGAGAGGAGCTCACAAGAGACAAGAACGTAGTGCTTCTTGGTGAGGATATCGGTCTCTACGGTGGTGCTTATGGTGTGACCCGCGGTCTATGGCAGGATTTCGGAAGTGAGCGTGTTCGAAATACCCCCATTTCGGAAGCAGCTATTGTAGGTGCATGCGTAGGTGCTGCGATAACGGGCCTGCGTCCGGTGGGCGAACTCATGTATGTGGACTTCGCCGGGTTAGCCATGGACCAAATTTACAACCAGGGAGCAAAAATCCGTTACATGTTCGGTGGGAAGGCCCGGGTGCCCATGGTGATTCGTACCGAAGGCGGATGCGGACGTTCATCGGGAGCTCATCACGCACAAAGCCTGGAAGCCTGGTTCATGCATGTACCGGGCCTCAAAGTGGTTATGCCCGCCACACCCTTCGATGCCAAGGGTTTGCTGAAAGCGTCTGTACGGGATGATAATCCAGTTATCTTCATCGAACATAAGATGCTCTATAATGCAAAGGGTCCGGTTTCCGAAGAAGAATACCTCATTCCACTCGGGAAAGCCGATGTGAAAAGGGTTGGTTCAGATGTCACAATTATCGCTTATTCCAGGATGCTTTTGGTTGCATTGGAAGCAGCGGAAAAACTGGCTGCTCTCGGCATTGAAGCGGAAATCGTA
>SKXZ01000223.1 GCA_007128145.1 Candidatus Nitricultor lacus
ACACTCTTTCCTACACGAGCTCTTCCGATTTAATAAATGTGTTGGACGAGAGTGAAGAGTCATCAAATCCAATTACACTGATATCTTCGGGAATTCTCATGCCTTCTTCCTTTATTGCTTTCATGGCTCCAACAGCCATTTCATCATTTGTGGCAAAAATGGCGGTGATATCATGATTTCGCTTCAGGAGACGTTTCATAGCAAGATATCCGCTATGCATGCTCCAATCACCTTCTTCGGTTTTTCCGGTATCGAATTCGATACCGAACCCCTTAAGTGCGAGTTTGTATCCGCGAAGTCTTTCAGTAGCTGGAGCATTATGCTTGGTTGGGTGGTTGATCAATCCAATATTTCGGTGTCCCAAGTCGATGAGGAAACGGGTTGCCTGGTATGCTCCATCACGGTTGTCAATCAAAAGAGCATCGAGTTTAGTAGGAGTGGTATCTATTGATGGACTGATCAGGACTGCGGGAAGACGTGATTTCTCAAAAATTTTTGCCAGTGTAATGGTAGCGAGCTCACATAAAATTACCCCGTCGATCTTCTTCAGAAAATCCTTGAAGCGGGAGACCTCTGCGGGAGCATCCTGGTATGCCGTGAAAAACAGAAGGTGTTTTCCACTCGTTTCTAATTCCCTGTTTGCTCCCTCAAAAACGTCTGAATAAAAAGGAATAGTTGGAGAAGTGTTCAAGTTATCTGCGTTTGTATCTGTGATATCAGTGCGTTTGCGGTCAATAGAGGAGAAAAAAACAGCGAACCCGATGTTACCCGTTTTGGGGATAGCAGAAGGTAGGGCGTTTGAATCCCCAACGACAAATGTTCCTTTTCCTGGAATCCGGGATAAAACTCCTTCATATATAAGGTCATGGATAGCCTTTCTGATACTGCTTCGGCTAGCGTTGTAGAGCTCTCCCAACTCCCGCTCGGAAGGTATTTTATCACCGGTTTTCAATTGTCTATCACTGATGAGAGATCGTATATCGTCTTGAAGTTTGCAATAGAGCGGTCGAAAGTGCTTGTCGTTGTTCATCTGTTACCACCAACCAATTCTATCTATTGACGTTTCCGTGATTCTATTCTTTGCCTTATTTATTATCACAACTTTCTCGGATCCATATTTTCATTTCGCCGGGTGAACGATTGTTCCAGTAAAAATATGGAACAGCGGTGATTGTACATGTTTGAATCGCACAGGGCAAGTTACTGTAAAGTTTATTTTGCCAACTGCCAGGGTCAGTTTTTTGGGCTTGGGCATTTATGGTCGGCATTTTATAGGGTGTTTCGCTATATGTTCCTGTGCTGAGAATGCTTTTTCTGGGAAGAGCTATATGAGAAAGGGGAGTCTCCGGGTGGTCTATACCTTCCAGGCAATAAACGATGGGACCCCTCTGGAGAGCAACGTGCCCGATATTTTGAGGGACGGCAGGATGTGCGAATACACGTTTTTCTTTCATGGGGAAAACCAGCTTTACGAGGTCACAAGAATTCCATTCACGCCTTATACGATAATATCCCCTCTGGATTTTGCCTGCCATAGTAACATTTTGTCCATTTATTGAAACGGAGATTACATCTTGAGAGCTCCAAGATGGAATGCGGACATTGAGCCCGAATATTACAGGTTTTTCTGTTGTGATTTCTATCTCGATGTTTCCTTCCCACGGATATTGAGTCCGTTGGTGGATAACTATATGTGATTGTTGTAAATCGCATTCTCCTGTTCCTTGAGCGTAAAGGTGAATATAGATATCCTCGTATCCATATGAATACATATATTCTCCCAAAGAAGCGATAAAACGTGCCAGGTTAGGAGGGCAACATGCTATTTCGAACCAATCATGGAAACGATGGTCCCCCTGGCTTTCCAGTGGATTGTCGTAGGTGAACCTCCTGCCGTCTCTGGAAACTCCCTTAAGAATAACGTTGTATAGCACTCTTTCCATCACATCTGCATATCTGCTGTCGGGATCTATCTGTAACAGACGATGAGTGAAAAAAACCAACCCGATAGCTGCACATGTTTCCGCGTATGCATCTCTATTTGGAAGGTCATAAGGCTGGGTAAAGCCTTCGTTGTACCGGGATGAACCTATTCCACCAGTTAAATACATATGTTTCTCAGTAATATCTTCCCAAAGTCTTTTGCAGGTTTCAATAAGTTTCTCATCATTGGTTTCCGCTGCTACATCAGCTAATGCACTATACAGATAAGTGGCACGCACTGCGTGACCTACGGCATGTTTCTGTTCACTTAAGGGGAGATGGTCCTGGCAGTATTCGGTAGAAAAGTGTTCTCCACTTCCAAAATACCTGTAGTAATAGTCAAGATGTTCAGGGTCGAGCTTCTTCATTTCCAGGGCAAAATAGGATGGTTTCTGTCCCCTGCGTTCCAGGAAAAGCTGGCTTAATTTGAAGTACCGTTTATCTTCTGTCAAACGGTACAGCTTGATTAAGGCCAGTTCAATTTCAGGATGCCCTGGATAGCCTTTGCATGCCCCGGAAGTGAAAACAGAAAAAATATAATCCGCATAGCGCCTGATAGAGGAAAAGAGTGCTGTTTTTCCAGTAGAAAGAAAATGAGCCACACCGGCCTCTATAAGATGTCCCGCACAATACAGTTCGTGACCAAAAGCGAGCTTTTTCCATCGATTTTCCGGTTCGATGATGCTGTAATAAGTGTTCATATAGCCGTCTTCGTGTTGCGTTTCGCAAATTTTTGATATGACACTGTCAACTACAGAATCAAGGTGCGGGTCGGGATTAAGGGCCAGAGAATAGCTCGCTGCCTCGATCCATTTGGCAATATCAGAGTCCCAATAAGGATGTACCTGGGTGTTGTCCGTGACCTTCTTCTTTTCCTGTTTACATAATTCCAAGGCATTGAAATGCCCGATATCTTTAAAATTTTTATAAATAACCGGTAAAGTTACGTTCCTGTTAATATCCCAGCGCTGAGAAAGCAAACCTCCTTCGAAAGACACTTTGAAAAAGGGGATAGGATGAAGATATGATGCTGTCCGTACCTGATTATGTTTCATCAGAGAAATTCTCCTCCCTCCAGACTCCTTCATTATTTGATCGATCCCCGTGTCAGACCGGATACAATTGCACGCTGGGAAACGAATACCAATGCGATAACCGGGATAATCATTGTTGTTGCAAGGGCGCTGATAAGATGCCATGGCCTTCCATACGGGGCCCTGGCCTGAAAGACTTCCGTAACACTAACGCTCAAGGTTTTTGCATCAACTGTTGAACTGAAAGCCAGTGGATAAACCAGGTTGTTCCAAGCGTTAATAAAGTTGATGGCGAGCATGGTTACGAGAGCCGGTTTCATCACGGGAATAACAATAAGCCAGAGCAATTGCGGCAGGGAAACCCCGTCAACGATTGCTGCTTCTTCCATTTCGGTTGGTATCTGCCTAATGAAAGATACGAGGACCCATACAGTGAAGGGGATCAAAACGCTGCTCATTACGAAGGTTAAACCTTGAATTGTGTTGATCATTGAGAGATTTCTCAGGAACTGAAAAAGGGGGACCACCGTTACTATTTCAGGAAGGGCCATGGAGAGGACAAGACCGAGTAAAAGAATATCTCTACCCGGAACTTTGATACGGGCAAATCCATATGCAGCCAGGAAACCTAAGGCTACGGAGAAAACACTGGTACTCAAGCCAAAAAGGATTGAATTTCGTAAGTATTGGTAAAAAGGGATCTGGTCGATGAGAAGAGAAAAGTTTTCAAAGTTCGGCATGAAAAAGTAACGCGGAGGTGTTCTGAACAACTCATGTACGGGTGTAGTGGCCGACATGAAAAGCCAGTATACAGGTATCAGGATGATTATGAGGAATAAAAAGAAACTCCCATACAATCCTATGGTGGTTAAAACCTTGTTTAAAATATACCTGCTATGCGACTTCAATAAGCCCATGAATTATCTCCTTTTTCAATACACCAATTAAAGAGTGACTTCATATTTTCTGAAAAGATAGATACCAAGGACACCGACTATACCGACAATGAAAATTAAATACACACTGAGCGCTGAAGCCATACCCCAATCAAACCACAGCATACCTCTCTGAAAGATACGAAAAGCAAGCACTGTGGTCGCGACTCCCGGTCCACCACCTGTCATGACATACACCAGGTCGAAGGTGGCAAGCTGCCAGATTATGGTAAACAAGCCAAGGGTGATCACCAGCGGAATACTGAGTGGTATAGTGATTTTTCGATATGCCTGGAAAGCGGTAGCACCGTCGATTTTTGACGCTTCATAGAGCTCGGCAGGAACATTTTGTAAACCTGCTAAAAACACGATGGCCATAAAAGGGACGTTTTTCCATACGTTAACCAGAATAACCGCTATTTGAGCCGAAGTGGGATATACAAGGAATGCTGAACGGGTACCGATGATTCGGTAGATCAAATCGGTAATAAGGCCATATTGGTCGTCTAACATCCATCGAAAAGCAAGGCCTGCCGCAACCATCGGAATGGCCCACGGAATAAGATTAATGGTACGTCCGATCTGTCTGCCTACAATGCGCGCATTGAGAAGGCTGGCTATTAGCATTCCGAGAATGAGTTGCAGTGCTGTTGAAACAACAATAAAAACAATAGTGAAAGAAAAAATGCTTCTGGTGGTTGAATCACTGAATAAGTGGGTAAAATTTTGTATACCCACAAAGCGGTCGACCTGGGTAAGAAGATTAAGTTCAAAAAAACTCATGTACACAGTTTGTAAAAAAGGATAAACGGCCAAGGATATTCTAAGCACCAAGGCGGGACCAACAAGAAGAAAA
>SKXZ01000154.1 GCA_007128145.1 Candidatus Nitricultor lacus
ACGTTGAAATGGGAGTAGGTAGCCTCCACCTTATACTCCCGGACAAAGCAGGCGTACGTCTGCACCCTCAAACAGGTATAGGCACCATAGACACAGGTCCCCTCATTCAACAAAATGATGCATACATTAACAGGCACTTCGAGGAAGCCGATGTCATCCTGGATATCAGCTTGAAAAGTGGAATAGGACCGGTAACCGTGGAGCAATAGAAAAAGAGGTGATCGTAAGCGCAAGCCGCAGAACCGATATTCCCGCCTGTTTCGGTGAATGGTTCATGCAATGTATGCGTGAAGGTAGCGTGAGCGTACACAACCCCTTCAACCCATCTCAAAAAACCTCTGTCACGCTTAACCCTGATGAGGTAGAGGCAATAGTTTTTTGGACAAAAAACGTAACACCTTTTCTTTCGAAGCTTACAGAACTTGATTCTCTTGGATTCAAAGGGAAATACGTCTTTCATATCACAATCAATCCTTACGGAAAAGAACTGGAAAGAACCCTTCCCCCTCTGGCTCAGAGACTTCAGGGAATACGCGCTGTTTCAGACAGGATCGGAAGAGAGCGTGTTTTCTGGCGGTATGATCCGGTATTCTACACATCCGGTTACATGTGCGTAGACCTGGATTTTCACCTCAAATCATTCTCCAACTTGGCTCGAGACCTCGAACCTTTTGTCGCCAGAATGTTTTTTTCTCCATTAGTAACGTACCGTAAGGTTTTCTCCCGCATAGAGAAGCTGCGGAAAAAGAAAGGGCTCCATATTTCCCCTCCTTCTGCCAATGAATTGTGCCTGCTCGGACAAACCATGAAACAATGGGGGGATGAACGGGGAATCGAAATCCTTGCCTGCGCTCCCTCGCAAGAATTACGTGCTCAGCTTTCGCACTGTGGAATTGAAGCAGGAAGTTGTATCGACACCGTATACCTATCAAGGGTTCTTCCAGGTGTGTCGTTCTCACCGGCACAAACACGCAAAGACCCTGGCCAACGTCCGGAGTGCCAGTGCATGGTGAGCAAAGATATCGGGTCTTATGGCACCTGTCTGAACCAATGCGTGTATTGTTACGCGGTATGAAGAAAGATAACTCCCCCCCTTCCTAGATAGAGAAGGGGGGGGAGGCTTTACCTGATACCCGCTTCGATCAGGGGGATCAAAGCATCTATGGTTTCCGGAGTTACCACACCGGCACCGGTATTCACGGAAAGACCTGAAATCTGGTAGTTCTTGCTCAATACTATCTGCAATATGGGAAGAAATCCTTGCAGGTACAGCTGCTGATCGAGAGTCGCGGTTACATATCCTTCCTGCAGTGCTTCAATAACAGCAGGAGCAAGGTCAATCCCTCCAGCGATTATTTCACCCGGGGCTTTACCTAAACCCTTGAGCACGTTCATGAACTGGGCGGTGACCGCACCGTGCTGCGTTCCTATGGCTTTCGTATCGGGATTTGCTTCGAGATAAGCGGTAAGAATTGGAATACATAGTGAGGAATCAGCATCAACTTCAGGAGATATTTCCACCCGGTCAACAATAACCCCGGCTTGCTCTAATGCTTCCGCCATCCCACGGGGGCTTTCACCTCGGCCGGCCTGGGCGAAAAGACCATATACCAGTGCTTTATCCCCGGGTTCCAAGCCCGCACGCACCATGGCCTGCCCTGTAATATACCCACCTATATACAGTTCAACGCCGGCGTATCCAAATCCCCGGTCCTGATACATGTCTTGAAGTGCGTCCAGGGGTGTGTTTCCTGAGGTAACAATTATGCCCAGATCGAACGCCTCTTCAACGAAGGGTGCAAAAGCATCCGAGCCCGGGTGCCCCATGATAACAATCCCATCCGGCATTGCCGCAATAGCCTCCTGTAAATGGCGCACCATCACTTCAGGCTGCCACTGAGAATATTGCTCTATCAAACGGACTCCCAAATGTCGGGCTGCTTCCCGTGCACCGGTCGTACGGGGAAGAGTGGCCGGTCCACCCTCAAACCCTCCCATCTGGATGTAAATAGTCATCCCCTCGCCCAACAGGGGTTCTTGAGCCATCAACGAAGAAACCATTGCCCCGCTCAGCAACATTACACACAGTACAATTCCCACGAGTTTTTTCATGTGTATTCTTCCTCCTTTAGTTATCCTGCAAAATACGAACTCATTACAAAAACCCTTTTCCACCTCCTTTCTTAATCAAATACACCTATTCACTTTTCTGTATCCCCTTCACAAAAACGGAAGAACGGAGTTTGTCCGCGAAACTCCCAGAACCCACCCTCGTTTTATCCAGGGCAACATTCAAAGCAATGGAACCCAGCATGATGAGCCCGGTGGTTAAACGAGTCCAGTACCCTCCGATGCCGGAAGCCACTACGCCCGCTTCCAGTGAACCGACGATAAAAGTGCCGAAGAGCGTCCCGATAACCCTTCCCTCGCCCCCGGAAATGGATGTCCCCCCGATGAAAACGGCAGCAACCACTGGAAGCAGAAAGCCGCTTCCCTGGGTAGTCCAGAAATTCGCCATCTCCAAGGTGAGCAGCACTGATGCAAAACCCCCCAAAAGACCCATTAAGGTAAAAACGGCAACCTTTGTACCTTTGACATTTACACCCATTACCCGCGACACGTTTTCGTTGTCACCTATAAAGAGAATATGTTCACCAAAAACATGGCGGTTGAGTAAAAACCAGATAAACACCGTCACGGCGACAGCCCACACCGCCTGGGCAGGAAGAATACCTCCGATACGGCCGGTAAAGAGCGTATGGAGAAAATACTCCCGGACCTCGGGAATATTCAATGAAAGGCCTCCGGCCAGCAGCACCGTAAGACCACCCCAGAAAAAATTGGTTCCTACTGTGGTCATAATGGAAGGGATATTCAACTTGGTGGTAATCATTCCGTTGACGTAGCCAATAAAGGCGCCGACAGCCAAAGCAGCCAGAAAACCGAGTAATGGAGAGCCTGTCATCTTGTACAAGTTCGCGAACACCATGCCGCAAAAGGCTATCACCGAGGGAAAAGAAAGGTCAATTTCTCCAGAAGTGATAACCAGCGTTAAGCCGGCTCCAAGCACCAATAGAGGAGGAGTGGTAGAAAGGATGGACATGTAGATACGTGGCCGGGTAAACACCCCGGGGGCGGTCCGCATGAAGGCTATGAGAATAATCACGAATACCAGGATAATCGGCAGGCTTTCAACCGAATTGAAAAATTTCTGTATTTTTTTCACCTGTTCCAATTATTCCACCTCCCGCCGGGCATTGGCAAAATTAAGCATACATTCGTCAAGTTCCTTGAGAGAAACATTTTGTTTTAAAAACTCCCTGGCCACCTCACCTCTATCGATAATGACAAAGCGATCGCAGCTATCATATACATGAGAGATGTTATGTGATATGTAGACACATGCTCGGCCGGATTCCTTAATTTTTCGCACGAATTTGAGCACTTTTTGTACTTCCTTGAGAGAGAGGGCCACAGTAGGTTCATCCAGAACAATAAGGTCTGCCTCGAAGTGCATGGCCCTGCCTATCGCCACTCCTTGACGTTCCCCGCCCGAAAGTTTGCTCACTGTGGAATCTACTGTTATACCCGCACCGCGAAAACCGATTGTTTCGTGCATGATTTTTCTCGCGATTTCTTTTTCTTCTTTAATTTTGATGAAGCCGAACCTGTTCGTAATCTGCCTTCCGAGGAAAAAATTTCTCCATAATACCTGCTTCTCTCCCAGCGACTTATCCTGGTACACAGTTTCAATTCCATAATTGTGCGCTTTTTTCACAGTGTAATTTCTCAAAGGAATTTTTTCTCCACGGATATACAGTTCTCCACGTGTCGGAGTTATAACTCCTGTCAAAATTTTCACCAGGGTGGATTTTCCTGCTCCATTGTCTCCGACCAAACCTACAATTTCGTTCACTCCAACATGGAAATTCACATTTCTTAATGCCTGCACTTTTCCAAAATACATTTCTATGTTGCGCAGTTCTAAAACATTTGTATACTTTTCTTTCTCCATCACTCCGCCTCCTCTCACTGTGTTTGCGTTTTTCTCGAAACCCTGGCGACTTTTGTTGCGACGGACTCCTCTCTTTTCTCTTCAATCCATGATAGTTTCTGAATTAAAGACTCCCCGACACCAACCCCGCTATTTTCAAGGCATTCTTTTGTATATAAAATTATTGGAAGGTACATTGTTTGTTGTTTTGGTTGCTTTCCCATGAATACATAACCAGCCAGGGCATGCAACGCGAGATATCCCTGCAAAAAGGGATCCTGAAAAAGACAGAAATCGATGAGCCCCTTTTCTACATAAGGAATCCATTCATCGGTTACATCGTTACTCACTATGACTAATCCATTTTTTCCCACTTCTTCCAGTGCTCTTCCTACTCCTTTATTTCCAAATGCAGTCGTCATGAACACACCCAAAAAACCTTGTTTGTTTAAAATTATATCCCGTACACACTGGTAAGTTGTTTCTTCATCGCCTACTTCGTAAACTTCTGATACATCGAGTGCCATCTCATTATCCTCAACATAATCAATGAGACCCTGCCATCTTCCAAGATGTGAAGGTGCTTTTTTGTTGCTTGAAAGAACCAATATTTTGCCTCGACTTTTTTTGCCTAATATTTTGCAAAATATTTCCCCGGCCACTCTACCTCCTTGAATGTTATTTTGTCCAACATAAAACAATCTTTTGCTCATAGGAGAATCAACGTTAAAAGTTACAAC
>SKXZ01000145.1 GCA_007128145.1 Candidatus Nitricultor lacus
TCAGGGTAGGTGAATATCGGGTAATATATGCGGTGTTTGATAATGAAAAACTGGTTGACATTGTTGCCGTTCGCCACCGCTCTGATGTGTACCGTTAAAAGGATGACTCACTGCATTTACAAAGGAGCTACCCTGCCACATATGTTTCGGCATCGAAGGATGAAAATAACAGCGTATTAGAGTGAGGGGTTTGCAAACAGCCGGTGGAGCAAAGAGAAGCGTTGAAACAGAGGAGGCGCCTATCACAAAAAGGTTTTTCCGCTCCAACACTCCAACAATCTATTTACAAAGGAGCCGCCCAGCACATCCGTTGCAGCATCGAAGATGAAAATCAGTATTCAGTATTTTTTAGCCCGTCACTGCGAGGAGCGAAGCGACGCGGCAGTCTATGCTTGTGTGTACGCAAAAAACATAGATTGCCACGCACCGCCTATCGGCGGTGCTCGCAAGATAAAAAAGAAATAATGAGCCGTGAACTGTAAGAAGTGGGGTCTTTTACTCCTCACTCCTCACGGTATTTTACAGAGGAGATCCCTCACTTTCTTCCACCTCAAACATGCTGTGGATATATGGACAGCAACACTGCCTGTTGAACACATACCCACAGCACGGCTACTCTGAAATTGCAAAGTGGAACCCCCTTCTTTCCCCTGCTCTTAAGTCCGTTATTGCGAGCCAGAGGCCCGGAAAGCGAGCCGTATATGCGTGGGGCAGGCGCGATAATTCATTTTACAACGAGTAAAGAACTGAGGCAAAAGGCAGGAGAAATAATGCAAAAGATCAAAAAAGGTGAACGCTACATAGTAACTTACCGCGGCAAACCGGTTGCCCTGGTGCTCCCTTTCCCGAACGAACAAGCAGAAGATATGGTTCCAAGGGCGTATCAAGAGGCCTAGCGTGATATAGAGGCCACTCTCCGTGAAACGGAAGCCGAATACCCGAGCTGGGAAGACGCGATACAGGCAAGCAGGCGGCGGATATGATTTTTATTGATACCGATGTATTCGTGATCGATCTGCGCTACCATCGTGACCCAAAATATCCTGAGAACAGCCGATTTTTACAGGTCATTGCTGAAAACGCAAAAGCAACAACATCCTGCTATAACGTTCTGGAAACATGCGGGATTCTTGCATTCAATCTTAATCGCAAACAGCTGTATGAACTCTATCACTATATGCCGAGGAAATACAACCTGCACAAGGTAGCCCCACTGAAAAGCGGGGAGAAACTGCCATCCTTGAGAATATCCGCGTTGATGGATGTAATAGCTGAAAAACATCTTTCGGCGATGCCCAGGTTATTTGCGCAGCCCTGGATATGATAGATGAGTTGACTTGCTTTGTGAGTTGGAAGGCCGATCACTTTAGGGGAAAACTTCCTTTGGATATCCTTACTCCGTCTGATTATCTTGCAAGATAGCAGGGGAGTTGGGAGGTATATATCGCTAAATGACTTAAAGTTTAACGAAGGGTATTGTTGATTCTTGACAGATTTTTCTGTTTGTAGTTAGATAATAAAGGTAACTAACTAGGTTTCAAGTTACATACCGAAAGCATAATTCTTTTAGCATTCTGTCCCCTTTTCTCTTGTCAAGCTCGAAAACACTTATAGCAGGAGGATGACATGGACCAAAAAATGTTAGATATGAGAAGTAAAATATCTGCTTTACGAATGGCTGACGATGTGAGAGCGCTTGTTCAATACGGACCAAGGCACGCGGGTACTCCGAATGAACACAAAGCGGCATCTTATGTCGAAGCAGAAATGAGAAAGACACTCCCTGTAGTGAACGTCGATCAAGTTGATGGAATAAATTCCTGGAAATTACATGATACCAGGGTAAAAATTATTGAGCCTGTAGAACAAGAACTTACATCGATCGCTTTGTTGGGTTCGAGTGCGACACCTAAAGAAGGTCTTGTAGCGGACTTGTGTTATGTTGGCAAAGGAAGATTTGAGGATTATGAAAAACATGATTTGACGGGAAAAATCATCATGCGAGATCCACCAAGAGCGCTGATGTTGGATAACACATCTGATGAAAGTTCACCTCAAGGACCTGTTGATTTATCAATCAAGCGAGGCGCAGCGGGTTTTTTGGAACATTCTCGGATACCGGGGAAAATTATCCAAATGCCTCTTTTATCCGGCCCCCTGGGACTCCCGGTTCCGGCTGCTGCTGTAACATATGAAGATGGCCAATATCTGAAAGAATTAATGCGTGAATGGTATGCAATTCCAAAAGGCAGTAAAAGAACAGTTGATAGCTTACCGGTGAAACTCCGCGTTTGGGTTGATGCTGAAAGTGCTCCGAGTCATGGAATAAATGTAATAGGTCGTATTGAGGGGGAAGACAAAAGAGGAGAAGTCGTATGCCTTGTTGCTCATCACGATAATGCTAATGGGCCTGGAGCATGTGACAATGCAACTGCTGTTGCAGTGAATTTGGAAACAGCTCGTGTTTTGTCAAAAATGCCGAAACCAAAACGATCTATTGAATTTCTTTCGTGTACCGGAGAAGAATACGGCGAAATAGGAGCTTTTCATTATGTGAACAAATATGTAGAATCCGATTCTTCTCGGTTTAAAGGTTGTATCAACATGGACATTATCGGGAATGGTGACCACTTGTACTATATAGAAGAATCAATATGCATGGGAAAACTGGTAAAAAACGACGCCAGGCTGAATGATGGACTCGTCAATCTTTGCAGTGAGCTCGGATATCATATTGAAGGAACCCCTTTGGAATATGCAGGAGATGATGGACCTTTTATTATGGCAGGGGTACCAACGTCATATTTGTGTAAATTGATATCTGCAAGCTGGCCTTACCTCCATACGTACATGGATGATTTCAGTGTTGTGGATATAAACGGTTTGTCGGTGATGGTAGAAATAACTGCAAATTATCTATGGCGGTTGGCGAATGAGTAAACATATTCAAACCTCATAATGAAGGAATGATGGTAACTCATTAAACAAAAGGAGGTGTACATGCTAGTATAAGGAATGAGATTAATTTTACTTAAGGGGGAATTCCAATGCGTATTAAACTCTCAAGTGCATCGCTTATTGTCTCGTTGTTTATAATTACTGTGCTTCTTGTAACATCCCCGCTTTTTGCTCAGGAGCTCGAAAGGGTAAGATTTGGTTTAACTCCTTTTGTAGACTATGGACCCTGGATCTTAGCGCAAGAACTTGGATTCTTTGAAGAAGAAGGTCTCGATGTCCAGTTTATTAACCTTGCCAGCGATACAGAAATTGCAGAAGCCATGGCTGCAGGCGCTCTTGATATAGGCGTTCAGTCTCCTGATAGTGCACTGTATTATTACCCACAAAATCCTCAGCTTAGAATAGTCCACATAGGTACATTATTTGAAGGTTTCGCAATAACTGGACGGCCGGAATACACTACCTTTCATGAGTTTTTAGAAATGGGTTTGTCGGCGGAAGAAGCAGCAAGAGAGACAGCAAAACAAATGGAAGGGAAAGTGATTCTTACGGCTTTAGGAAGTGTTCATGAAGCCATTGTTCATGCCGCTCTTGAGATCGCCGATTTAACCGAAAATGATGTAACAATTTTAGATATTCCTACTCCGGTTGAGGGTGTGGCGGCCTTTTTACAGGGACAAGGAGACTTTTTCACGGCAGGCCTCCCGCAAACATTACGGCTACTTGCCGAAGGATATCCCAGGACTATTCCTGGTTCGGCGCTTGGAACAGGAGGAATCAACCTAAGTGGTCTAGAGTCATCTGAGCAGTATTTTCAAGAAAATACAGATACCATAGTAAGAATAGTCAAAGCATGGTATAAAGCCGTATCCTATATGCATCAGAATGATACTATTGCTTTACCGATGATGGTGCAGTGGTTGAATGAAAATACGGGAGCAGGCATTACAGTTGCGGATGCCCGAAGACTGATCACCGAAGATCTCAAGTTCCCGGGGTCCCCGGTAGAAGCGTATTATTGGTTCTATCAAGATGGATCCAGGTCTGAATGGCATTCAAAACTCAGTCATAGATTGGCATTGCTTGAAAAAGTAGGTAATGTACCGGAAGGTGCTGTTGACTTAGATCAAATGGTTGTCGCTGGTGAAATTGAAGCCCTGGTTTTAGAAGCAATGATGGATGAACTGGAATTCTGATAATAAAATCAAATTCACGTCATCGAAAATTCAGGTGTTCCGGGTTTATCGTTGTATCAACCGGGAACACCTGTTTCACGCTAATACCGGAGAATTCTCTTGTTGTCTCCTTCTGATTCATAAAATACACATTAGTATGAGGGAAATAGATGGAAAATAATAAGAAGATAAAAGTACTTATTGAAAATGTAGACTATGTTTACAATCAAGGTCTTTCGTCTGAATCAGAAATCATCGCTCTCCAGAATATAAATTTGAAAATCTATGAAAATGAGATAGTGAGCTTTATTGGTCCATCTGGTTGTGGCAAAACGACACTATTGGTGATAATTGCCGGTTTAATGGCTCCTACTAAAGGAAAAATCCTTCTCGATGGCAAGGAGATTAAAGGGCCGGGAAGAGATCGTGCTGTTGTATTCCAAGAAGATGCTGTATTCCCATGGTTGACGGTTGAAGGTAATATCGAATACGGTCCAAAACTTCATGGAATGGAAGAAGATAAGCGAAAAAATTTGGTGAAACAATATATAAAACTTGTTGGTCTTGAAGGTTTCGAGAATAGGTTTCCCCGTGAA
>SKXZ01000050.1 GCA_007128145.1 Candidatus Nitricultor lacus
CGATAACAACCATTTCAGGATCAAAAAGCGTTACGAGATTCGAAATCGCCCGGCCAACAAGCTCGCCTGTTTTCTTCCATATTTCCAGGGCAAAAGGATCACCTCGCCGGGCGGCTAAATCCACAATTGTACAATCCAAGTCACCGTCATGAACCTTCACCAAGTCCCATATAATGGTTTCTCCTCCTCTTTCCAAATAATCAAATACGTCCCGGATAATAGCGGGAGCAGAGGCATACAGTTCCAAACATCCCCGTTTTCCGCACAAACACTGTGGTCCGGAAAAATTTATGCTCATGTGACCGAACTCACCGGCTGCATGCTGGGAACCCGCATAAAGTTCTCCGTTAATGATTATCCCTGCTCCAATACCATTACCCAGAGTAACGAAAACTAAATTTTCCACATCTTTGCCACTTCCAAACCACTTTTCTCCGAGAGCACCTGTATCACCGACATCTTCAACAAAAATCGGCCAATCAAAGTATTCAGACAAATGCGCTTTTAGTGGGACATTTTGCCAACCTAAATTCAATGCTCTGAGGACCTCTCCCCTTTCGGTATCTATAATCCCTGTGCAGCATATCCCCATTCCAATGATCTTTTGTTTACTTTGAGAAAGCAGTGAACGGACAAGCGTCACTATTTGATGGACAACATCGAGAGGAGTATAGGAGTGAATTGCTTCGACCTTTTTTACCTTTATTTCACCATTGAGATTAGCAAGGCCTGCATGAATCATTCTTGCACCAATTTTTACTGTGACAACCCAGCTCCATTCTTCGTCGAAACATATAAGCATCGGTTTTCTTCCCCCGATCGATTCACCATATCCCCTCTCTTGAATAACTCCAGCGTGCAATAATTCAGCAGCGAGATTGGTTACTGCGGAAGGGCTCAGTCCTAATGCCCTTGCAATAGTTAAGCGGTTGGTCGTACCTGCCCGGTGGATGTACCGGAACATCTTCTTCAGGTTTTCTTCTCGCACTCTTTTTTGATAGATTTGCGTCACGAGAAATCCAACTTCTTTCTTTCGCTGAAAAAAGTATGTGATTGTTGGATACCATAAATATGCCGATCTTGTCAATGTAAATAGCGACTCAATCCTTTTTTGTAAATGCAGGGAATAGGGAGTTGAAAGTAGTGATTAGTGGAAGGCATATGTCATTAGAAATTTAGGTATCTTCAAGATTAAACCGGCCATAATGATAAAGATTGAATAGCGAAATTTTTTCAATCTATTATGCCTCCCACAAAGGTGTTTGACTTAAGTAATCATAAATGATATCTTACAAACGATCTTATATGTTTTTTTATGATCTTTTTGCTTTGGAAATCAAGCTCAATCTAAACTTTCTCAGCATGAAGCCTAAAAAATTCTCGAATATAATTGGCCAAGGAGGTTATCGCTGACAGTTCTATTATTTATAACGGTGGATATCTGCTTGATTCCTTTCTTTAAAAGCAATCAAAGTTTAGGGATGTCCAATATAAAGCCCCAAGAAAAAGCTGGTCCACAAAACAAACAAGTACAATGCGCCGGGGGGAGATAACAATATGAGCGATAAACAACCAATTCTTGAGGTTAAAAAGCTCAGTAAAAGTTTCGGTGGGGTAAAAGCTGTTCAAGATGTTTCTTTTGCCCTTTTCCCAGGAGAGCTCGTCGCAATTGTAGGAGATAACGGTGCTGGTAAATCAACTCTTATTAAAATGATTGCCGGAACGTATGTCCCTGATTCAGGCGAGATATGGATTGAAGGAAAAAAGCAAGAGATAAGAAGCCCTCAGAGTGCAATGAATTTAGGAATTGAAACCATGTACCAGGATCTTTCATTGATTCCCACAATGGATGTACCAGGAAATATTTTTTTAGGACATGAACCTCGACAAAATGTAGCGGGTTTGAAATTTCTTAATCACAAAAAAATGAGGAAAGAAGCCGATGAGTTGATGAAGGGCTTGGGAATTGACGTTCCTTCCATGCGGATCGAAGTAGAATACTTGTCTGGTGGTGAAAGGCAGGCTGTTGCCCTCTCGAGAGCCTTGAAAAGTGGGGAGCTGAAATTGCTCATTATGGATGAACCCACAGCAGCACTGGCTGTAGAAGAACAAGAAAAGGTACTTGATATAACGAGAAGACTCAATAATTCTGGTGTCACCATAATCATTATCAGCCACAACCTTGACCACGTCCTATCTGTTTCAAAACGTATTTTAGTCATGAAAAGCGGGCATATAGTTGCTGATTTTGTGGGGAAAGAGATAACAAAAGAACAGGTTGCACAAGCAATTGTAACCGGAACAGCTGGAACTACAGCATAATGTGCCAATGAGAATGGGGGGATATACTGATATGCAGAATGGCAAAATGAATTCAACACAGATAATGAAGCAAAAATCTGGTTGGTTCGGCTCTCTTCGTTTTTGGCTAAAACGATACGTGCATATAGCAATTCCAGGCACCATTTTAATCCTTCTCATCGTTATAATGAGTTTTCTGGCTCCAACATTTCTCACAACACGCAACTTGATCAGTATAGCCCGTGCATCGGCAATATATATGATGTTGGCTGTAGGTATGACATTTGTTATCACCTCTAGGGGAATAGATTTATCTATTGGATCGATTCTTGGACTGACATCTGTAGTAATGGGTGGTCTGGTTATCGACTATGGATGGCATCCATACGCTGGATTGATGGTAGCCATAGCCATGGGATGTGGGCTTGGCTTGTTCAACGGAGTTTTAGTTACTGTAACTCGTATACCCCCTTTTATAGCTACCATAGGTATGATGACAGCTTACCGTGGATTCGCATTAGTTCACTCAGCCGGGAAGGTCCGGTACCATTTTCCAGAAGAAATCACCTGGTTAGGGCAAGGTATGATTGGTGGAATACCTGTGCCTGTGTACATGGCTTTGATTATGGCTTTTATCGCCCACCTCATTTTTCGTAATACGGGATTTGGCCGTTATTGTGTTGCCATCGGAGGCAATAAAGAAGCAGCTCGGAGAACAGGTATCCCCGTGAAACTCTATGAAACGAGTTACTATGTTTTGATGGGAGCTATTTGTGGATTTGCCGGAGTAGTTTTGACAGGTAGATTAGATGGTACTCAAGCTGTTTTGGGAGAAGGAATGGAGTTACACGTCATAGCCGCTGTAATCATTGGAGGTACAAGTTTATTTGGCGGGCGGGGAAGCGTGACTACCTCTGTATTGGGTGCACTTGTTTTGGGAGTGGTAGATAATGCCTTAATTCTTTTGGGCGTACCATGGTTCTGGCAGCGAGTTGCACTGGGATTCATCGTTGTTGGAGCTGTTATATTTAATCGGTGGAGGGAAGATAAGGCTAGGGAACTGTTGAGGGGTAGTTGAACAAATATATTCAATATAAGGAGGTGATACATTCTCTTCTTTCTTTTTGATTGCTCCCTGATAAAAAGGAATGGCTATTAAGAAGTTGAAGGAAAGTATTCTCAATCAGAAGTAAAATATATCAATAGGAGGGATTTTCCATGTTAAAGAACTTCAAGGCAATATTGTTGGTTTCTGTAGTAACAGTGTTTCTTTTTGGTGTGAGTGGTTTGGGATTAGCTCAAGAACACGGTCCTATCAGCATAGGGTATACATGCCCAAGTTTCGATATTTCAGATGTGTATGAACAATACATGATTGGCATGGAAGAACGACTCCAGGAATTGGGGATTGAGTATGACCTTCGTGTCTCTTCTCCCGCCAGAGAAACCTACCACCATGAACAATTAAGGATCATAGAAGACTACCTGATCCTTGGAGTCGACTATCTGGTTATCGGACCAACTGATTTTGAAATATCTGCGAGAGGTATAAGAGCTGCACGGGAAGCAGGCGTCCCAACATTGGTCGTTAATTATGCTGACCCGCATGAAAATCCAGAAGACCGTGCCCTTCATTATGCGGGATATCAACACTACGATGGAGCTAAGGTCGCGGCCGAATGGGTTGCCGATTATCTCGGTGGACAGGGGAAAATAGCCCTGATTTACGGTATCCCCGGCGCTGTAACTGAACAGAGAGGTTATGTGTTTAAAGAAATAATCGAAGAGACGACCGATATTGAAATTGTCTACGAACATTATGCCAATTTCAGCCGAGAAGAAGCATATGAAGCGACAACAGCCATCCTCCGAGCTCATCCAGACGTCGACTTGATTCATCCGATATCCACCTCAATGGCAATGGGAGCACTGGCTGCAATTCGCGAAGAAGGTTTAGTTGAGGAGATCCCAGTAATAGGTTGGGGTGGAACCATTGAAGAAATGGATAGTATTGCAATAGGTGAGCTGAGAGGCAGCGTCGGACGCTTACCAAGGGATGTAGGTGCTTCAGTCGCGGATGCTGTCTGGGATTTAATGAATGACCGGGAACCTCCCCTGTCTTTTGCTGGCCCTCTTTTTATGCTGGATAGTGTTGAATCTATAAGAGAATACATGCCAGAGGATTATTATGTACCTCCACAAGATCGCTAATTCTCAACTATTACCCGGGAAAATATAGGAGCCTCGTTATATTCAATAGCGGTCAGGGTCTCACTGAGGATTCCTGACCGCTATTGATTTTGAACATTGAAAAATCATAGAATAATGTATCAAAAAAGATTTGGGTTTTTTATTTACGAGTCTTGTGCTCCATAAGAGAACACTTTTGATTGATGTACCTTAAAGCACCACACACCCTGTAATGAA
>SKXZ01000029.1 GCA_007128145.1 Candidatus Nitricultor lacus
ATGGCCGAAATTATCTCCATGGGAGAGGCTTTGGTAGAAATTATGCGGGAGAAGGTAGGAGCAGGCTTGGATAGCCCTGAGGTTTTTATAGGTCCTTATCCGAGTGGAGCCCCCGCGATATTTGCTGATTGTGCCGCTCGCCTGGGGGGAGAGGTTGCTTACATTGGCACGGTTGGAAAAGATGATTTTGGCAGGGTTATCAGTGAGAGGCTGGAAGTAGATGGAGTGGATACTCGTCATTTACTGGTAAGTGAGGTTGCCACAACTGGAGTGGCATTTGTCGCATACTTTGAGGATGGGTCGAGGAAATTCATCTATCATATCAAGGATGCCGCAAGCGGTATAATTGAACCTGACAGAATTTCTCCTTCGATCTTCAGCGAGGGAGGATTTCTCCATATCAACGGTTCTGCCCTATCCGTAAACACCTCATGGCAGGAAACCATTTACCAGTCAATAAAAGCAGCTCATAACAAAGGAATGAAAGTGAGCTTTGATCCAAATCTCCGGCCGGAAATCCTCGGTGCTGAAAAGGTGCGGGAACTTTGCCAACCTGTGCTCGATAGGGTTTACATTGTTTTTCCCAGCGGTGAGGAAGCCACCATGCTTACCGGGGAAGACAATTCAGAAAAGGCAGTGCAGGTACTTTTAAGCAGGAGTGCAGAAATTGTCGTTCTCAAAAGAGGTGTACAAGGATGTTCAATATATACCGCAGAGGAGAGAGTTGACGTTCCTGCTTTTCAGGTTGAAGAAGTTGATCCGACGGGAGCTGGAGACTGTTTTGATGCGGCCTTTCTGGTGGGCTGTTTGCGTGGACTCAAGCTGAGAGAATGCGGACGGTTTGCCAACGCAGTCGGCGCTTTGGCCGTAACAAAGAGAGGACCCATGGAAGGAGCTCCCTTTTTGGACAGAGCACTGGAACTTGCCAAGCTGCCTGCAGAGGAACAAAAGCTGCTTCGAATGAATAGATAGTGTGCATGTTGAGATATAGTAAAAATGCTCTTATATCATGAAAAAGCAAAATCTCTTTTCACCGGCTGAGCCTTCAACGCCCGAAAGTGATACCGGAAAGAATAAAGCCGGTACGCCGCTTCCCTATCGTATGCGGCCACGAAATTTACATGAACTTGCCGGTCAACCTGAGCTTACTGGAAAAAGGGGATTGTTACAGCGGATAGCTGATAGCGGCAATCTTCCTTCCCTCATTTTTTGGGGTCCTCCTGGCTCAGGAAAAACCTCCGCTGCTTTCATTATGGCAGATATCTGCGAATATGAAATGAGCTCTATAAGCGCTGTCGCTTCAGGAGTAAAAGATATGAAAGAGGCGGTGAAAAGGGCTCAGAATGAACGGCGGGAAAGCGGAAGAAAAACTGTTTTCTTCGTGGATGAAATTCATCGTTTTCATAAGGGACAGCAAAGCTTCCTTCTGCCTTATGTAGAGGATGGCACTATTACCCTTATCGGAGCAACCACGGAAAATCCTTCCTTTGAAGTGATAGCCCCTCTTCTGTCTCGTTGTCAGGTTATAAGCTTCAACAAGGTTTCCCAAGATGATATCAAATCCCTGTTATATCGTGCATTGGTTGATGAGAGGGGTTTTCATGGTAAATACGAGGTAGACGATGATGCGTTGACGTTTTTAGCTCGCATAGCAGATGGTGACGCACGACAGGCGCTTAACTTCCTCGAGATTGCTCAACGGATGGCTGTTTCAGAAAAAGTCCCCTTGACAAAGGAATTCCTGAAATCAGTATTCAGCAAAAAGACTTTCTTGTATGACAAAAGCGGCGATGAACATTATAATATGCTTTCGGCCTATCATAAAAGCCTGCGGGGGAGTGATCCGGACGCCGCTGTATACTGGATGAATCGTATGCTGGAAGCAGGTGAGCATCCACACACTGTCTTGAGACGGCTTGTTGCCTGTGCTTCTGAAGATGTGGGGAATGCAGATCCCCGTGCCTTGCTGGTGGCGGTTGCTGCGAAAGAAGCTTATGATTTTTTGGGGGAACCGGAAGGCAGACTTGCCTTGTCTCAGGCAACTCTGTATGTTGCCAGTGCACCTAAGAGCAATGCTTCCTGCCAAGCTCTCAATCGATCAAGGGCTGATGTCAAGAAAAGAGGCTCACTTCCGGTGCCGATTCACCTGCGAAACGCGCCAACACAACTTATGGAGAACGAGGGCTTCGGGAAAGGGTATCAGTATGCCCACGATTTTCCAAGAGGTTTTGTGGAACAGGTATTTCTTCCCCAGGGGCTGGAAAAAGCCGTATATTATCATCCGGTAGACAGGGGCTATGAAAAGATGATTGGCCAATGGCTGCGTTCATTGTGGGGAGTGCGTAAGTATAAGAAAAGAAAAGATCAGATTCATTGATGAGATGAGCGGATCTTAGTTTAAGAGAAGGTGGTACACATGGAACGTGAAGTATTTCTTGGTATTGATTTGAGCGGAGCCAGCACTAATTTAGCTGTGGTTGGGGACCAGGGGCATGTGCTGTTTGATACGGAGATCTCAACACGTGCGATGAGGGAGCCTGATGAAGTTGTTTCAGATATAGAGCTCGAAGCACGTAAATTAAAAAAAGAAGCAGAAAAATCAGGGTATCGGGTGGATGCAATCGGAATCGGCCTCCCGGGTTTGTGTGACTGGAGTGCGGGCATCTGCCATTTGCTTCCCAATTTCCACCACAAGTGGAAGTATGTACCAATAAAACGGTGGTTGGAAGAACGCTTTCAGCTTCCAGTAGCCGCAATAAATGACGCACGGGCCATTACCCTGGCGGAAAAACGTTTTGGTGCCGGTAAAGATGTATCCAGCATGATCATGGTTTCCATAGGCACCGGTGTGGGTGGCGGTATTGTGCTCAATGGGGATTTATTCGGAGGCAAAGATGGTGGAGCGGGAGAAATTGGACACATTCCCGTTGAACCTTTCGGTATTCGCTGTGGCTGTGGCAGCCAGGGTTGCCTGGAGGCTTACGCATCAGGTCCGGCCATGGTTGGCCAGGCTTTGCGTGCCCTGGTCCAGCAGCATGACACCCAGATACGTGATTTGGTGCGGGGCGACTTGAACCGGGTAACCCCCAGGGTTATTATAGATGCAGCCAAAGCGGGGGATAACATAGCACAGGAAATAATCCAACGTACAGCTTACTATATTAGCCAGGCGATATCGGGGATATGTGCGGTCATCAATCCGGAAATGGTTGTGTTGGGCGGAACGGTGGCTCAAGTAGGGGAGATCCTCTTTGAGAGGGTGCAGGCCGGTTTTCAGGAGCGGCTGAGGATCCTTCCGGTGGAAACCATTGAATTTGTTCCCATGCAATTAGGCAGGGAAGCCGGGGTGATAGGGACCGCTACCTGGGCAAAAGAACTGCTGCAAAAAGGGATGCTTTTTCTTGACGAGGAAGAATGAGAAAAAAAGAATGTGGTAAAATTATTGTATGGAAGGGGAGGTACTGTTTTTACATGGTCTCTCTCCTCCGTACATGATCCTTTGAGGTGGTATAAAGATGATTCGTTTGTGTTTGAACCCGGTTCCCCTTCAGTATTCCGAAGAAAATTTTGTCTATTGGGAATATGAGCTTGAGGAGTTTCTCCGCAAATGCCTGGTTTCTCTCCAGCAGGTGTCCGTTGCCTTGGAACAAGCGCTGGGTGAAGAGGCTGACCCCGGCCTTAAGGGAGAACTGCACTTGATCCTGGAGGAAGGCAGAATCAAGATATGGATACCCGGTCGTTCTTATTCAGAAGATCTCTTTCAGCACATTGAACAGATTTTGAGGGAAAAGATCCACTTTTTTTTCGAAGAAATGGCGTAGATACTCAGGAGTCTGGAGTCAGGATTCAGAATAAAAATAAGGAAACGATAATACCCTCACACACGTCATGATTGTTCATCATAATTTTCACTGCAGGAGATCAGGGGCTCTATCTGATTAGCAGGAAAACCATGACAGAAGCCGCGAAGATAATGCGGTAGATACCGAAGGGATGCAAGTTTTTCGACTGCACAATTCGCAATAGATAGACGCATGCGAAAAAGCCGGAAACAAATGATACGATAAAGCCCGGCCATAAAATGTCTGCTGCGGGTATATCTCCTCCCAGCTCAAGCAGGCCCTTGAAAAACGCCCCCCCGATAGTTGTGACGGAGAGAAAATAAGAGAATATCACAGCGTCTTTTCTCAGCATTCCAACACCGAGAGCTGCAAGTAACGTTATGCCGGAGCGGGAGACTCCGGGGACCAGAGCGAGCGCCTGAGCACACCCGATTATTACTGCTTCGCGGAGACCGAGTTTTTCAAGGGATATGTCACCACGTTGCCGGACAAAAAGAAATACAATCCCAACAGACAGCAATATAGAACCAATTAGGAAGTAGTCCGTCCGCAGGATATCTTCCATCACCCCTTCAAAGAGAATGCCGATAACCCCAGCGGGAATGGTGGCCAAAAGTACCCATACGAGAAGCAAAGGTTTTTGGAATAACAGCCGGAAACGTGGAATGAGGTAAATGGTTACCGCAAGCCACGTTCCACCATGCAGCCAAACATCAAACCAAAGGTCAGGATCGCCGAACCCGAGAACTGGTCTTAAAAGGATAAGATGAGCGGAAGAAGAAATGGGAAAAAACTCTGTAATACCCTGAATGAGTCCGAGAATGAGTGATTCGATGAGTGTCATGATTGCTCCTTTG
>SKXZ01000020.1 GCA_007128145.1 Candidatus Nitricultor lacus
ACAGGTTCTGGATTGGAGAGGATTGTTTTTTATTTCCGCGATTCCTGCTGTCATTATGGCATATGTGTTCTTGCGTATTCGGGGTTCATCCACCTCCGAAAAATATACCCGTACCATTGCAAACGATAAATTGCAAGATAGTGAACGTACTCCGTTGCTGGTGAGCATACTGTTTTTTCTTGGAGTAACAGTCAGGATACTTTGCATTACAGCAGTTGTCAATTTTATCCCTACATATCTCGTACGGGATGTTGGGCTTCCTCCTTGGACAGCAAGCTATGGTTCCGGTTTTATATTTCTCGGAGGAATGCTGTTCGTTCCCCTTGCTGGAATACTGGCGGATCGATGGACACCGCTTCCTGTACTGCATGTTCTGGCAGCCGCTACCGGACCGGTCATTTTCCTGGTGGGAACACTCCAAACTTTTTGGTCTATCGGCCTTATGCTTATCCTGTTCGGTGGATGCTGGTTGGGAGTTATGCCGTCCCAAAACATGATGTTATCATCGCTACATAAGTCAGTTAGAAAAGGGCAGGCTTTTGGGATTTTGATAGGCCTTATGACGGTTACAAACGCTCTTGGACCGGGTTTATTTGGAGTTTTGGCCGACAAGATAGGCTTGGGTGCTTCCATCCAGGTATTTTCACTGCCCGCAGTTTTGGGGTGGGTATTCTTTCTTCTCATGTCACGTAACGCGTTTATGCGAACATCGGAACTATACAGTTAAAAAAATACGAACAAGCATCGCTTATTGAGCGGATGACACTTATTGAGCGGATGACTTGACTTTTACCCTGTTCATCTTTTACAATTCAATCTGCTGTCTAACCCCGAGAGAGGAGATCGGCTTATGCAGAATAAAACTTTTTTTCCACCAGTTAAAGAAATAGAGCGAAAATGGCATGTGGTGGATGCAGACGGACAGGTTCTGGGAAGGCTTGCTTCCCAGATAGCGATGATCATCATGGGAAAAAATAAAAATACCTACACCCCTTTCCAGGATGCGGGTGATTTTGTGATAGTCATAAATGCGCGGAAAGTTCGGGTAACCGGAAATAAGCTCGACCAAAAATTATACCGGAGACATAGTGGCTATCCAGGTGGATTCCGTGCTGAATCCTTAGGGCATCTGTTAGAAAGAAGACCGGAAGAAGTCATAAGAAAAGCTGTATGGGGTATGATTCCTCATAACCGGTTGGGCCGCCGGCAGATTAAAAAGTTGAAGGTGTATGCTGGTCCTTCCCATCCGCATGAGGCCCAGGTTCCATCCCCACTGGAGATAAGGAGTGAATAGCGTGGAAGCACAGGTTAAATATTATGCCACTGGTAGAAGAAAAACGTCTATAGCCAGAGTATGGTTAACGCTGGGAAGCGGGAAAGTTATGGTAAATGGACGTGAGGTGGAAGAATTTTTTCCTCGTTCAACATGGCAAATACATGCCACGAAGCCGCTTGTGCTCACTGGTAGTGAAGCCCGCTTTGATGTAGAGGCAAAGACACAAGGTGGTGGGTTGAGCGGTCAAGCAGGGGCGGTGGCTTTAGGGATATCTCGCGCTCTTCTTCAGGTGGATGAAAACATGAAGTCCACTCTGAAGAAAGCCGGCCTTCTTACCCGAGATCCGAGGATGAAGGAGCGGAAAAAATATGGATTGCGGAGCGCCCGCGCTCGCTTCCAGTTTTCCAAGCGGTAATGTCGTACGTATAGCCCCCTTAAGGGGGCTTTTTTTTTATAGGAAAGATAATTATAGAGCTTTCCTGCCCGTCGTCGTATACATATAAAGGGTGAACATGATGCAAGCTTTGCCGGTTATGGTGGTTGATGTGCCTCTGCTGAGGTGGAATATGGATACGATTTTACGTCGATGCCGCGAGTGGAACATATCCCCTGTAGCCGTTACCAAAGGGTGCCTGGCAGATCCGGTGCTTATTGAAACATTGTGGAAGCAGGGATTCAGGAGCTTTGCTGATGCGAACTTCAAGAGCCTTTTATCCTTAAGGAAGCGTTACGGGATGACGGCACAACTTCAACTTATCAGGCTCCCCATGAAAAGGGAACTCAAAGAGATTGTAGAAACAGGGATTATCCCTCATCTTTCTCATGTTGAAGTGCTGAACGAAATAAACGAATTGGCGGGAAAAAAAGGAAAAAAGGCGCAGGTCTTTCTCACCGTAGAAGGTGGAGATGGACGCGAAGGTTTTTTACCCGATGAGCTCATTGATGTAGCAAAATTCAGAAATAATTGGGCTCATATAAAAATAATAGGAATGAGTCTCTCACTGGCATGTTTAAGCGGTGTACTGCCGGACCGGGAAGTGTTGTATCACCTCCTCACCTGGCGTGATGAATTATCAAGGCGCATGGAAGAACCGTCTTTACTTCTTTCAGTTGGAGGAAGCACTTTTCTACCTCTGTGGGAACAGGGTCACGGTATTGAAGGAATACACCAAATACGGTTGGGTGAGGCTTGGCTTCTTGGAACTGATATCAGCAGAAAAAAATGTTTTTCATGGCTCAAGCAAGGGGCATTTACTCTACAGGCGGAAATAGTTGAATTGAGGAGAAAGAAGGTGAATGACAAGGAAGAAAAAGGGTTCAATGCCTTTGGCAAGGTTGTGGAATCGAGTTCAGGGAGCTATCGCAAGAGAGCTCTCCTGGCTGTTGGAGCCCAAGATATAGACGAAACCCAGTTATATTTACAGGAAGAAAATGCTAAAATAATTGGTGTTACGAGCAATTACCTGGTACTGGACGTAGAAGATTGTGCACATAATTACCATCCGGGGGAAGTGATGGAGTTTGAGGCCGGGTATGGAACTGTGATGCGTGCCTATCTTTCTCCCTTTATGAATAGAGTCTACCATTACTGAAAGAGGGTGTCACCGAATGAGGTGGATGTTCAGAGGGAAAGATTTCCTTGATTTAGCAGATTTTTCTGCTGAAGAGATCCAATATGTATTGCAGACCGCAATTTCATTGAAGAGACGCCTGATGATTGGCGAAAGGTTACATACCCTCGAGGGGAAAACACTGGCTTTGCTTTTCGAAAAACCTTCTCTGCGCACCAGGGTGTCTTTTGAGATGGCCATGGCCCAACTTGGTGGTTCTTCCCTCTGCCTCGGACCACAGGAGGTCGGCTTGGGAAAGCGGGAAGCGGTTAAGGACGTTGGAAAAGTACTCGCGAGAATGGTGGATGCTGTCATGTTACGAACCTTTGACCATAACACGGCATTGGAATTGGCTCGCTTCTGCGAGATACCCGTAATAAACGGTCTTTCTGATCTTCACCATCCCTGCCAGGTATTGGGGGACCTTTTAACAATTCTGGAGAAAAAGGGAAAAATAAAAGGTGTGGAAATATGTTTTGTCGGTGACGGAAACAACCTCTGTCATTCCTGGCTTTCTGCATCTTCAGTTTTGGGTCTTAATCTTACTGTTACGACTCCTGAGGGATTTCAGCCAAATCCGGATATTTGGGAAAAGGCTGAAGTTTTAACACCCCTCAGGGGAGGGCGGCTGCGTTTTGAGCCGGATCCTCTGGTTGCGGTAAAGGGAATGGATGTTATCTACACTGATGTATGGACAAGCATGGGAAGGGAAAGTGAAACTGAAGAGAGGATTGTCAAGTTTCGCCCCTTTCAAGTGAATGAAGAGTTGATTTCCAGAGTTGGAAAGGAAGTTTTGGTAATGCATTGCATGCCGGCCCACCGGGGACAGGAAATCACCGATGAAGTGATGGACGGTCCTTTTTCTATATGTATTGACCAGGCAGAGAATCGTTTGCATGCCCAGAAGGCCCTCCTGGCGCTTATTCTGGGATAGTGAAGGGGGCCAGATTTGGGGTTTATAGGCCCATGGCGATGGTTGATAATATTTCTGATTTTATGGGTGCTTTCTTGGCGGATTTTTCTCATGGTACGCGGGACCTCGTTGTATGCTCCCCTCCGTTTGCTGGCTGTTTTGCTCGCCGTATCAGGAATATCCAATTATGCCGGGTTTTATGAGCTCGCACCATTTTGGCGCGCTTTAATATTTTTTTATTTAGCGGGTGCAGCGATTGTTTTTCAACCGGAATTGCGGAGATTGTATGTTAACAGGTCTTTTCAGGGTGAAAATGTAAGCAGGCAATATGTTTCTGATGAAGAAAACCGGAGCCAGTTTATCGATGAGCTTGCATTGGCATGCCAGACCTTATCCCGTAAGCAAACAGGAGCGTTGATAATACTTGAGAGAAACAATACACTACGTGACTTCATTCAGACCGGAATTCTCGTTGATGCTCTTTTTACTCCCGAGCTGGTGTTTGCGTTATTTCTTCCTGAATCACCCTTGCATGACGGAGCAGTTATTGTTAAAGAAAATCGTGTTATCGCAGCCGGCTGTATCCTGCCACTGGCTGAAAAGGTGGAAGTGAAAAAATTGTTGGGGACTCGCCACCGAGCAGCAATAGGAATAACAGAACAAACCGATGCTTTATCTATAGTTGTTTCTGAAGAAACAGGCAAGATTTCACTTGCTGTTCAAGGGAAAATGGCTTGGAATATTGAAGTGGGAGCATTGAAGAAAATGATAAGGATAATGTACCGGAAGGTGTAAAACCTCATGGAATTGCTTCGAAAACTCATTCGCTGGTTGCAGGAACAGGGGATGGCATTCAAAAGAGAACGCCGTGTACGTTTGTATTCTTTTTTATTTGCC
>SKXZ01000124.1 GCA_007128145.1 Candidatus Nitricultor lacus
AAAGATAGAGTGTCATGGCGGCGGTGAGGGTGGTCTTGCCGTGATCGACGTGTCCGATGGTCCCCACGTTGACGTGGGGCTTCGTCCGCTCAAATTTCTTTTTTGACATGGGTATCCTCCTTCTACGAGTTCAAGATCTTGTTCCACCCGGTTTTCCCACCCATCCCGGAATTCCGACTGGTTGTTTTCATGTGTGAAACCCTTGCACATAAAAAAGAAAATGGAGCCTACGACCGGGATTGAACCGGTGACCTCACCCTTACCAAGGGTGCGCTCTACCACTGAGCTACGCAGGCTCAAAGACAATATGGTGGGGAGGGAAGGATTCGAACCTTCGAAGGCTAAGCCGACGGATTTACAGTCCGCTCCTTTTGTCCACTTAGGTACCTCCCCATATTTTGGAGCCGGTGATCCGACTCGAACGGACGACCTGCTGATTACAAATCAGCTGCTCTCCCAGCTGAGCTACACCGGCAAACCGAAAGCTTTTCCCCTACCCGGTTATGCCTGAATAAATATAGCCAAAGCAGCCGTTGATGTCAAGCGAAACACTCTCACAACGGTCAATGATTTACAGGCGGTTAACCCTGCCAAAACCATCCGGGTACTCGAGGCCGCATATTGAACCAGTAAAAGTAAAGAGAATGGAACCGTCCAATATATTTGCTATACCGTGAGCTTTTGTACTGCATTCTTTTTCTTCGTTCCCGAGTTCAAAGTACCATACTTCTCCACTCAATTCCCCCTCGACCATCCCTTTTTTATCAGCCAGAGTGAAAGTCCCCATAACCTGAGTACCTTCACGGGAAAGAGTAAAAGCAATCTCCTCTTTTCCCGCGGAAGAAGTAATATGCCCTCCCCATAGCCCTGATACCTCCACGGGTGCAAGGGACACACCAGGGATGAGGGAACCGGGGGGAAAGGTATATAAAACCTCGAGAGCTTCTCTTACCAGGGGACTGATCACAGCATCACCCGGCGGACTGTCCATAACACCGCCGTCCGAAGTGTGCCCCCGAAAACCGGATATATGCCCGAATTCGTGCAGGAGCAGGGAAAAAAGGTCACCACAGCTGGGATCGGGACTGATTCGCACCTCGGCCCGATCCAGGGAATACCCTTCGTCCACCCACACAATCGCTAATCCACAGTATCCCTCCCTTTCAAAAAGAAAATCATCATAAAGTACCTGGACCGGTGCACGGGGGTTGTCACTCAGCTTGTACCGTATGTGTTCCTGCAGCGCCTCGTTCCATTTTTCAAGGACCCGTTCGAGACCAGAAATACCATCCCTGTCATATACTTCAACCGTTGATATTGGCCAGCGCACAACATATTCCCCTCCCCATCCATATCGTGCCGCAGCCTCATACTCTCCCCGAGGAGAAACGTCACCCACTCCCACTGTACAGGCTGCAATAACAAGAGATAATACCATGCCGGCAGCTACCAAGAAGGAACCGGCTTTCGCCGATGAAAACATGCTCTACACCTCCTGAAAAAGCATCTATCAGTAATTGATTCCCACCTCCAGCATAGCCAGATAATTTTCAACCGGTACATAGTTCGCTATGGAATTTCCAGACCCCAGGGCGAAACGGCCGGAAGAATAACACTCAATGATGTTCATATGTCAGGTGTGAACCCATTTTCCTGCATCATCTTCCTGGCCGCGTATGATCATATTCATTCTCTCAAGTCGAGAGGTAAATTCCTCTCCCCAAGGAGGTAAACGGTGTACCCAATTTTTCCCGCCAGTGGTCGATGGAAGATTGGGCTGAACACTCACACCCGCTATATCCTCACAGCCAACCGAGCGTATCGCGCAGGGCGATAACGCGAGGTATCGCATCAGTGCCCAAAAAAAAGGCCAGTACGAATCGTTCCCGTCCTCATATTTCCATAAGTCCCACTCTTTAAGTTTCCTTTGCATGGAAGCTATAAAAACTTTTCTTTCTTCCCACAGGTCGGTATATGTTTTTTCATTGAACACCCCCATATCCCAACGGGCTTTTAAATCGATACCTTCCATGAAACCCCGCAGGGAAGGCATATCGTGGGTATTCAAAGTGAGAAAGGCACGTTGCGGGAAAGATTGGGGTGCTCGGAGTCCGTCATCCGGATCTTTTTCAAAATACAAAACCCGTGTGGACAATATCCCGTGTTCAACCATACCTTCACGAACCACGTCCGGAACAGTCCCGAGGTCTTCTCCCACTATGATGGTGTTGTTGAGGTGGCTTTCCAGGGCTACGATCCCCATCAGTTCTTTCATGAAAGAGCGAACATATGTTCCCTCTCCAGCGTCTCTTCCCTCCGGGATCCAAAATGTTCGCGCCAATCCCATGATATGATCTATCCTGAGAAATTTGGAAAACTTCATATTCTGCCGTATAAGCGATATGAAATGCGCGTACTTACTGTAGCGGGCTTTCCACGGGTCAGAAGGCGGAAACCCCCAATTCTGGCCCCGGGGTGAAAAATCATCAGGGGGTGCGCCAACCCGCGAAGAAAAGACAAAAGTATCCTGTTCTCTCCAGCATTCACTCCCACCCGGAGAAGCACCCACCGGGAGATCAAACCCTATGAATCCGTCCTGGGAAGTTGCCTTCTCCAGAAAGACCTCCATGAGCCACTGCAGGTAGGCCTCAAAAAGAACTTCCTTTCGATGCTCCTCTAAATAGGAAAGAAATGTCTCTTCCCTCGGTTTTCTCAAGTGGTCGGGCCACTCCATCCATGACCGCTTCTCCCTGCGGGAAACCTCCTGGAATACGGCACCCGGGAGTATATGAGAACGCTTAAGCTTGATAAAGTTTTCAAAATCCCTCCAGCGGGTGGAGCCTTCCTGTTCCAGGAAGCGGTCAAATGCACGGGAAAGGATTTCTCTCTTGGCCTTCCAAGCCACATCGTAATGTACCCGGCCCGGTGATGTATGATTGAGCTTCCTGTTTACGCATTCAAGGTCGTTACGCAAATAAGGAAAATCATGAAAGAGGATTATCTCATCTAGTGGCAGATACAAGGGATTCCACAACATACGGTCAACGGGGTAATATGGGCTGATCCCGTGAGGAGAGGTATTTTCCAAAAGATGAATCGGCAGTATCCCCAAAAAACCGGCTCCTGCCGAGCGTAATATTTCCTGCATATCCGAGAGATCACGTAAATCCCCTACGCCCTTGGGGTTGCGATTGGTGGATAGCGCATAGAGGGCAACGTTGGTTCCCCACAATGAAGGGTCCGGTGGGGATATACATGTTCCAGGAGTATATACCAGGAGCGTACTGCCTTCTTTTAATCCCTTTTTCCCCTCCAACATCCAATCAAGACGAATATATCCCCAGGGAAAACCGTCAGGCAGGGAAATCTCGAGGGTATCAGCCCCCTCAATCTCCCACGAACTGCACTGTATTGCATCATCCGGTGTAACCCTGCACCTCACTGTATTCCATACCTCTCCCAGGGGAAAAGAATACCCCGGAGATGTACTCACCGCTACCGGCGGTATTGGTAGGGATAATTCCTCAGCTTTGCACCGTAACGCCTCCCGCATTCCGACAGGGGAAAGATCATTCACTCCCAGGCCGGATAGTATGCTGAAGAGTACCTCGAGTGAAGGCTTTATCACATTCCCGTGAATGTCCAGGTAAGATGTTTCCACTCCCAGGAGGTTACACAATTCATAAAGCTCTTGCCGTTCTTCTTCGTTCATATGATTCACCAGTTTTCTCCTCATTCGTTACACAATACTTCGGCTGAAATAGGCAATGTCTACTATCTGCGGCTTTCCTGCAAATATCCTGAGCGGAGCAGAACCGTTTCAAGCGCTATCGCTATTGCTCCCCCCACCAAAGCCGTTATAAGCTGGGGGATCTGCATAACCTGGGCGACTGGCGGAGGAACCTCCACCACCCAGATAACCGCATTTGAGAGGATGAGATACTTAGCTACTGCAGCCACCGCAACGGCAATTCCGCTGAGAAAAAGTGAACCCCGGCGGCGCCGGATAAGGGAAAACACAATGACCAAAGCGGCGTTACCTATCATAATAAAGGGAATGAGCGGCCCCAGGGGGGCGGGGAGTATCCCGCGCATAAACGCGATCCAGGGAGTTAACAGGCCAATCACCACTCCCGATGTTACCCCGGCGGTAACGGCGGCCAACAAAAGAAATGCGTTCACCAGCGGTCCGGTGAAAAACTGGGGTAAAGCCAACATTTGGATGACCAGGGTAAGTGCAAGCAATACCCCTGTGGAACTTATCCAACGTACGGTTTTTCCGGAAACAGGTTCCATGTCAGTATCTCCTCGTTTCTCCTTTTTCTTCTGCAATTTTTCTATTTATAACACGTATTTCCGGTAAAATATTCTTATATCTTTGATACCAGCCTTCCATGGTTTCCTGCAACACCGGTTCAGGACTGTATATTGTATCCACCGCAAATGTTTTTTCATAGGCCTCATCCGGGGTTTTATATATACCACAGCCAATCCCGGCCAGCAGGGCTGCTCCCTTGCACGATCCCTCGATATCAGAGGGAACCACAAGGTCGTGTCCCAAAACGGAAGCCTTGATTCGCATCCAATAGCGGTTTTTGCTGGCCCCCCCAACGTTCGTCATCCTTGTTACCGGAATACCCAGGGTATGTATAATACTCTCCCACACATTCCGGTATTCAAAACACAA
>SKXZ01000208.1 GCA_007128145.1 Candidatus Nitricultor lacus
CCGGTCGGTAGGATAGCACCTTCCATGACAAGCTCCAACCAGTAACAGCACTCATCTGCTTCCTCGACTACAATGCCAAGTTTGGCGATGAATTCTGCTTTTGAACGAGCCCGGCATGATGATCTATAATTCGCTCCTATCGATGTACCAGAACGAACAAGCTGAATTCCTATTGAGCGACCGCTGAAAGTATTCGGAAAATCTTCAACCAATTTCATTATGTGTAAAGCAAACAACTTCGTCCGCTTCTTCAAGTTTGATTTATCATTCAATGCTTTATCCCTGAAGGTTTAATACCCGGCCGTTTGTGGCGGGATACCTTTTTCACTTCTGTATTCCTACTTCCTACTTTTCCTATCATTTGTCTTTCACTTCCTACTTCCTACTTCATACTTCCTACTTTAAACTATCCCATCCCAGCCGCCATTTCGAATATGGGCATGAAGAAAGCCAGTGCGATTAAAAACACCCCTACGCCGATAATGACGGTGAGCATTGGTTCAATTATGGTCGACAACCGCCCAACGAAAATACCGATCTCCTTGTCATAGAGCTCGGTAACTTTACCCAAGATCATCTCGAGATTTCCCGACTCCTCCCCCACGTTGATCATCTGGGAAACAATGGGAGGAAAGAAGGAATATTCCATGACACTTTGGGAAAAGTTTTTACCGCGCCGGATTTTTTCTGCAATTTCCAGGCACAGGCTTTCCGCATAGGTATCCCCCACAGCGGTTGATACGACTTCCAGGGCCTGAACCATAGGCATACCGCTTCGCATTAGGCCGTTCATGATCCAGCAGAAACGGGATACCACCAGTTTGCGGAAGAGTTCCCCGAATAGAGGGAGGTCATGGCGCTTTCGGTCCCACCATCTCCGGCCTTTCTCGGATTTAACATAGAGAAAGAATGCCGCTGCTCCGCCAAAGAGCCCCCCGTAAACCAGGTACCAATAGGAATTCACGAACTGAATGAAGTTGAGCATTAAAAGGGTGGGAAGAGGCAAATCGATATTGAAACTGTCAAAGAGTACGACAAACTGGGGGAACACAAAATACACCATGAAAAATGAGGCTGCCACCATCGCTACAAGCAAAATTACCGGATAATAGGTTGCCGATTGTACCTTGTCCCGCAGGTCTTTTTCCCAATCAAGGTAATCGGCTAACCGGGTGAGCGCCCAGTCGAGGTTACCCCCAGCTTCTCCTGATTGTACCATGCCCTGGAAAACCCGGTTGAATATTTTCGGGTACTCAGCTATTGCCTGAGAAAAAGAAAGGCCGGCCTCTATTTTATGGGACAATTCATCGATAACCTTGGCAAAGCCCTTGTTCGGAAGCTGCCTTCCCATGCCCTGCAGGGCACCTATGAGTGGAACTCCCGCTTCAAGCATGGTGGAGATTCCCCTGGAAAAAAGGGCCAGATCCTGCAAGCTTGCAGCAGGTTTTACTCCCAGAGACGAGGTAAACGATATTTTCTGTTTTGCTATAGTGGGGCGGTTTTCACTGATCGAGGTGACGAAATAACCCCGTTCTCGCAAAATTGCAGCTGCTTCCCGCTCATTTGCAGCTTCAATGGTTCCCTGGTTCATTTGCCCGGAGCGGTCCCGTACGCGATACAGGAAGTTGCTCATGCCACACGATTCCTCCATAATTTAAATTCTTTTGGATCGATTGCCCTCATCAACGCTTCATCCCATGAAACCATCCCTTTCTTGTAAAGCTCGAACAACGCCCTATCCATTGTAATCATTCCTTCGCTCAGAGCGGTCTGCATCACTGAATAGATCTGGTGGCTCTTCCCTTCCCGGATAAGGTTACGCACCGCGTTGTTCGCAAGCATTATTTCAATGGCCGGCACTCGTCCCCCTCCCTCGAGCTTGGGAAGAAGCTGCTGGCTGAGAATTCCCTGGATACATCCCGCAAGCTGTATACGGATTTGCTGCTGTTGATGAGGAGGGAAAATATCGATTACCCGGTCGATGGTCTGGGGAGCGTTGTTTGTGTGAAGGGTCGCCATCACCAAGTGACCGGTTTCCGCTGCGGTGAGAGCGATTGCAACTGTCTCCAGGTTGCGCATCTCGCCCACCAGGATGACATCCGGATCCTGCCGCAGGACATGCACCAGTGCGTCTTCGAATGAATAGGTATCCTCGCCTACTTCTCTCTGATTGATGATGCTTTTTTTGTGGTTGTGGATATACTCGATGGGATCTTCCACGGTCATGATATGGCAGGCTCGAGTGCTGTTTATGTAGTCGACCATGGAAGCAAGCGAGGTGGATTTCCCGCTCCCGGTCGGACCGGTAACCAGGATGAGGCCCCTGGGAAGGTTCGACAGCCTTTGTAATACATCCTTCGGCAAATGCAGTGCCTCCATGGTGGGGATGTCGTAACTCAGAGCACGGATGGCAAGGCCAACCGAACCCCGCTGAAAATAGATGTTAATCCTGAACCTTCCCACATCAGAAATACCAAGGGATATATCAAGCTCGTGCCTCTCTTCAAATTCTTCCCACCGCTTTTCGCTGGTTATGGAACGGGCAAATTCAAGGGTATCCTCGGGAGAAAGACATGAACCATCCATGGGAATAAGTTCCCCGTCAATACGCAGAATAGGGGGTCGACCAACCGTAAGATGAAGGTCTGAAGCTTTTTTTTCGAAAACGCCGGATAAAAGCTGGTTTATATCCCAGTGCACGAAATACCTCCCTTCTAAATACATTGATGAGTGAACAGTGAACAGTGATCGGTGAATTGGAAATGTTAGAAAACTCCTCACACCTATTTCCTATCCCTCACGTGATTCTTCTTGCCTCTAGCCAAAATGCTCTATATAGAATATCGGCCGTTTTCCTATAAATTTTAGCCCCGGGAACAGAAATAAAGAGATTTTTCTATTTTTTTACTTCAAAGTACAGAAGGTGTATTAGATGCATTTAGGACCAGCAGCTCTCTGTGATAAGAAATTGTGGTTGTTGCTTGAGAGGCCAGGTTCTGGTGAACAAAATAAGGGGGGAAAGCTTAACACGAAAGGATTATTTCTTTTTTCCTAATCACCGATTTTTTCCTTAAGCACACGGTACAGCAAAACAGCTCCAACCAAAACAACCCCCATGAGTATACTCTGATAAAAAGAATGAATCCCGAGAAGGTTCAAGCCGTTCGCTAAAAAGCCGACAATAAAAGCACCAATAACCATTCCCATTACTGATCCTTCACCACCGTGCAGACTCGTGCCACCCAAAATGACGGCAACAATAACATCGAATTCAAATCCCTGTCCAACCATGGGTTGTCCTACCCCAAGTCGAGAGGCCATAAGCACCCCGGAAAACCCGGTTAAGGTGCCGACCAGTACATATAAAAGCACAATAACACTGCCGACATTGATACCGGAAAGAAGAGCAGTGCGCCGGTTTCCCCCTATGGCAAAAGCGTATTTTCCCAATATTGTTTTGTTTTCAACAAAATAGAATATGCCCAGTACAAAAAACATGATAATAAGAGTAATAGGAATAATACCCAGGTGACCGCGCCCGAGAAAAGTAAAATGAGGACCAAGGCCAAGGTGTATACTGGTACCTCCTGTTATAACGAGTGCTACTCCCCGTGCGGCATACATTGTTCCAAGAGTGGCAATAATCGAAGGAATTTTCAAGTGAACGACAAGAACCCCGTTGATGAAACCCAATCCGGTACCTACGAGTGTCGCAAGGATAATTGAAAGCCACAGGGGAATATTGAATGTTACGAAATAGGCGGACAGCATTCCAGTAAGCCCCAATATACTCCCAATTGAAAGGTCGAAATTCCCGGAAATCATCAACAAGGTGACCGCACACCCTGTGATTACGACGAATGTCACCTGGCGGGTAACATTGCTTATATTGGTAAGTGTGAAAAAGGCATCTGTCAATATCGAGAGAATAACACCAATAATGACTAAAACGAGAACCAGAACCATTTTTTGGAGAAATCCACTGCTCGGTTTAATCGTCATTTTTCTTTCCTCGTGTGATGATATGCATGATTTCTTCAGCGTCTGCCTCGCTGTTCTTGAGCTCTTTTACAATTTCTCCCTCACAAAGAAGGAAGATTCTATCACAAAGCGTTACGATATCGGTATACTCGGCGGAAAACACTATAATCGCATTTCCTTGTTCAGCCAATGTTCTTGTTATACGGTATATCTCCGCCTTCGCTCCAACATCGATACCACGTGTAGGCTCATCCATAAGGAGGACTTTTCCTCCAGCATGAAGACATTTAGACACAACTACCTTTTGTTGGTTCCCCCCGCTGAGGGTACCAACCTTTTGGTCAATACCCCGTGATTTAATGTTCATTTCTTGTCTATATTTCTCGGCTGTAGCTTTTTCCTTAAAGGAATTGACCACTCCAAAACGAGACATCTTTTTCAGATTCGTAACAGTCAGATTAAAGCGCAGTGACAACTGTAAGATCAAGCCTTCGGTCAATCGTTCTTCCGGAACCAGGGTAATTCCATTATGCAAAGCTTCCTTTGGAATCCGAAACGTAATGGGCTTGCCGTTGATTATAGCTTCTCCCTTTTGAACCCGATCAAGTCCATAGAGCACTTGGGCAATCTCGCTTTTTCCGGACCCGCGTAACCCATAAAACCCAATTATTTCTCCTTCATAAAGA